>JBIJED010000012.1:0-15214 GCA_044343785.1 Azospirillales bacterium
GGCCGGCGTCGGGATCCTCGCCCCCCCACCCCGGCTCCCGGTGCCGCCCGGCCACGGCCGGTTCGTGCCGCGGACGCGCGGCCGGGCGCGGAGATCCCGTCCCGTCGGCCTTCGCGCCCGGGGCGGACGGGGCCGTCCTAGCGCTGGCGGGCCTTGCGCGCCGCGTAGCGCGCGTCGCGGGCCGCCTTGCGCTCGGCCTCCAGCGCCACGGCGCGCGCGTCCTCCTCGGCGGCCAGACGGGCCGCCTCGGCCGCGCGTGCGACGCGCTGCTCCTCCGCCGCGATGGCGGCCAACCGGCGCGCCTCCTTCTCGGCGGCCTCGGCCGCCTCGCGCGCGGCCTTGCGCTCGGCCGCGCGGACGTCGCGCGCCGCCTGCACCGCCTGCCGGGCGGCCTGCCGCTCGAGGAAGGCGGGATCGTTCGGACCCGGACGGGCCAGAACGCGTGCGACCATCGCCTTCCGCGCGCTTCCCGAGGTGTTCATCCGGTCCGCGAAGCCGGTTTCCTTGAAGCTCTTCATCTCGATCAGTCCGTGTGGATGGCGCGGATCGACCGTTCCGCCGCCGGGCGGTTCCGGAACGGGTCGCGCCGGGAGCCGAAATAGAAAAAGGGCGGCATGTGCCGCCCCTTCTCCGTTCGCCGGTCCGCGACGCTCAGACGGCGCGCAGATTCTCGGCCGACACCTTGCCGCGACGCGGATCGGTCACGGCCTCGTACGAGATCTTCTGACCCTCGTTCAGGCTGCCGAGGCCAGCCCGCTCGACGGCCGAGATGTGCACGAACACGTCGGCGGCGCCGCCGTCCGGCTGGATGAAACCGAAGCCCTTGGTCGAATTGAACCACTTCACAGTGCCGATGGCCATGGGACGTCCCCTGTCTGGCGTTGCCCCAAACGAAGCGATTGGGGCGGCAAACTCACTTCGGGGAAGGAACCCAGACCCGGGATCGAGACTGAAGCACGTGTAGCCCAGAGCGACTTTGGTGAAGCGAATATCGGAACGGGGCGGGGATCGCGCAAGCGGAATCGCAGGGTTACCCCGAAGTTTCCGGCCGGGACGGAGACCGGCCCCCGTCCCTCTCCCCCTGGCGACGAACGGTGCGACCACCCGTGAACCATCCGCGAACCATCCGCGAACGGCGAGCGGGGGCGCCACCCATGGACACGACGAACGAGATGACGGCCCGGCACGGGCGGCTCCGGCTGGCATCTCGTCGAATGACGCCAGCCCCGGCCGACGGGCCGGCCTCGTGGCGTGACCGCCGGCCGGCCTCAGGCCGACGCCCGGATCGCGGCGACGTCGATGGCCGACGGGGAAAGGGCGTCGGGCCGCGCCTGCGACGGCTTGCCGGCCGCGCGCCTGCGCCGACGGGGCACGGGGGCCGCCGCGACGGGCCGGACCTCCCCGTCGGCCGCCATCTGCCCGACGCCCCGCAGGACGAGCCGGACGAGCGTCGCCTGCCGGTTCGCGCCCGTCTTCGCGAAGACGCGCTTCAGATAGGCCCGCACCGTGTGGATGCTGAGGTGCAACTTGCCCGCGATCTCCGCCAGGTCGTCCCCGTCGACGAGGTGCGCGACGAGCTGCGCCTCCAGCCGGGTCAGCCCGTACTGCTGGCACATCAGGTCGACGTGGCGCACGAACGGCGCGTCGGGATCGCACAGGAACAGCGTGTCCGGGTCCGACGGCGGGGCGAGGATGACGAGGTCGGCGGCGGCCCGCCCGTCCTGCGCCCCGACGGCGCCGTCGCCGCCGGACCGCGCCTCGGCGACCCAGCGCGCCACGTGCTGGGGCGCGGACTCGATGCCGCCCGCCGTCCGTCGGCCCAGGATGTCCGCGGCGGCGTGGTTCAGGTTCGGCGCACCGTCGGACTCGAAGATGACCACGCCGACGCTGATCCGGTCGAGCGCACGGGCCGCGGCCCGCCACCGGCGTTCCAGCCGGACGACTTCGTCCGCGGCGGCGGTGACGATCGCCGCGAGCGAGGCGATGCGACGGGCGGCCTCGATCTCCCCGCCATCGGGCGGACGCGATCCCGGCGGCCGGACGGCGAGGAGGCGGACGGCGCCGGCGCCCGCGGTCGCCTCCACGCCGACGGCGGACCCGGCCGCCGGCCAGAGATCCCCGAGCGCGGCGGCCTCGAGCCCCTCCAGGAACAGAACCTCGGGATCGGCGCCGGCGACGTGCCGCACCATCGCGAGACCCGAGGCGCCGGTCGCGTCGATGGCCTGCCGCCCCAGGAGGCCGAGCGCCACCCCCGCGTCGACCGGACTCGTCGATCCGTCTCCGTGTTTCGAACCGCCGCTCATCGGGTCCCCCAAATAGCCTGTTCGTTCCGATCGGCGATTCCGTGCTCGAGATGATGAAAAGGCGAAGAACTCGGGCCGGGGCACGACCCCGAGGCGTCTCCGGTCCCACACTCGACCAGCCCGGGAAGTCACCGTCGGTTCCGAAATCTCGACCGAATGCGTCGACGATCGTCTGTCGGCTTCTAGCCGTTTACTACTGTGGCAACCATGCCCAAACGGGTACCGGACCGTTGCAACGAAGGGGTGCGGTCACCCGACCGGGTCGTACCGCACCCTCACGGGCCAATCCGGACGGTGGCGGAGGTCTCCGCGACGACGGCGCCCGCGCGTTCGAGGCGGTAGGTGCCGGTGTAGGGACCGGGCGGCCAGCCGCCGGGGGGCGCGCGGCGGCCGGCGAAGGCGAACCAGCTCACGTTCGACGCAGCGAGCACGTCGTCGTCGGCGACCACCGTGCGGCCGTCGGGACCGGTCACGCGGATCGACTGCCGGTCCCCGGCCTCCGCACCGAACAGGTCGGCCCAGAAGACGAGGGCCGGCGCCCCGGCGGGCAGGGGGCCGTCGTAGGCGCCGTCGCGGGCGCGTCCGGCGTCCGCGGCGTCGGGCGCGAAGCCGGCCGACAGCACGCCCGTGGCGCGGTAGACGAGCATCCGCAGGGCGTCCGCCGACCAGAGCGGCCGGCGCACCCCGCCGCAGCCCGTCCATCCGCCCGGGCCGACGAAGGGATCGACCGTCCGGCCATGGTGCCGGACCGCGAAGTCCAGATGCGGAAATTCCGTCAGCCCGGACAGGCCGATCCGGCCCAGCCGGTCGCCGGCGCGCACCCGGTCGCCCGGCCGCACCGCGACGGATCCGCGCCGAAGGTGGCTGTACTGCGTCTGCCAGCCGTCGCCGTGATCGAGGACGACGCCGTTCCCGGCCTCCCGCCCCGCGACGGCGGCACGGCCGCGCGTGCGGACGTCCTCGTCGGGCTCGCCGTCGCGGACCCCGACGACGAGCCCGTCCGCCGCGGCGAGCACCTCGACGCCCCCGCGCATGGCCGGCAGGTTCCGCACCCGGAAGTCCGTCCCCTTCTCGCCGTCGTAGCTGAGCCGACCGCAGGCGTGGTCGAGCCGTCCCGGCCCGGGATCGTTGTCGACATGGTTCTGGATGAAGCAGTCGACCCCGACCGTGCAGGCGACCGGCACCGCAAGCGCGGGCATCCGGTCGGAGACGACCTGCGCCCCGACCCCGTCGGATCGCGTCAGAATCAAGGCGATGAAAATCATCGCCGCAGCATACGTTGCCATGCGGATATACCTCGTCCGACGGACCCTGCATCGTTGGTTCATAACCAGAAGCGAACATATGGCAGAATGCCAGAAATATTTCCGGCTGATGGACATCATTGTCTTTTGTCTTCGGACTTAGGCGACCCGATCCTGTCATTTCATACCCGAACGGGTGCAGCCCCGTGCCGGGCCGCGGGGTAAACACCGCGGCCGTCGGCGGTCGGTTCGCCGATGCCGCTCAACGGCGGCCCTTCAGGAAACGAGGAACGGAGAGGACGTCGCAATGGCCATCTTCAACGGGAACAACAACGCCAACTTCTTCGTCGGCGGCGCCGACGCCGACATCGTCAATGCGCTCGGCGGCAACGACGCCATCTTCACCAACGGCGGCGAGGACTTCATCGACGCCGGCGACGGCAACGACACGGTGGACAGCGGGTCCGGCAACGACACGGTCGACGGCGGAGCCGGGAACGACAGGATCAACGCCGGTTCGGGCAACGACACGGTCGACGGCGGAGCCGGGAACGACAGGATCGACGCCGGTTCGGGCAACGACACCGTCGACGCGGGGTCGGGCAACGACACCGTCAACGCGGGCAACGGCAACGACACCGTCCTCGGCGGGGGCGGGAACGACACGCTGAACGGCGAGGCCGGCGACGACACGATGCGCGGCGGCGCCGGTGCCGACACGCTGAACGGCGGCGCCGGGTCCGACATCCTTTGGGGCGACGCGGGCGCCGACCGCATCAACGGCGGCAACAACACCGACTACATCCGCGGCGGTCGCGGCAACGACATCATGACCGGCGGCGCCCACACCGACTATTTCTACTTCAACAACATCGATACTCAGAACTCCTTCGGTCCCAACGTCTCGCGCGACGTCATCCGCGACTTCTGCGAGAAGGACTTCATCGTCCTCGAGCGCGTCTTCGTCAGCGACGTGGCCGAGGGCCGCTTCGGGTTCGGGAACGACGCCGCGAAGGACACGATCATCACGCTGACCAACGGCCACGAGATCGTCCTCGAGGACTTCAGCGACTTCGACGACGCCGACCTGATCGACTTCTTCGTTCTTCCGCCGTCGTCCGTCTTCGTGGACAAGTTCACCGAGGCGGCGCTCGCCTGATCCGAGGGGCGGGGCGGCGTCCCGCCGCCCCGTCTTCCGCCCGCCGACGCATCCCACCGGACGAACGCCCATGAAGCCCGCGGTTCCGGTCGCCGATCCGATGCGCGCGCTCCGTCGGCTGGCGCATCGCGCGCTGGGCTTCGGCCTGTTCGTCGGGTTCTGCGTCTCGCTGCTGCAGCTGGTCGTGCCGCTCTACATGATGCAGGTCTACGACCGCGTGCTCGGCAGCGGCAACCTCGACACGCTGGCGGCGCTCACCCTCCTCGTCGCGGGGGCGCTCGTGGTCCACGCGCTCCTCGACCTGACCGAGGCCGAGGCCTTCGCGGCGGTGGGCCACAAGGTCGCCCGCGCGGCCACCGTCCCCTCGATCGAGGCGGCCGTCGCCGCCGCCGCGTCCGGGGCGACCGTCCGCCCGTCCCAGGCGCTGCGCGACGTCGCCGAACTCCGGGCCTTCGCCGGCAGCCCGCACGTCTCGGCGCCGCTCGAGGTGGCGCTGAGCCCTATCCTCCTCCTCGTCCTCTTCCTCCTCCATCCCGCCTACGGCTTCGTGGCGGTCGCCGGTGCGCTGCTGCTGGGCGGGCTCGCGATCGTCGGGCGCATCTCGACCGGGGCCGCCCAGCGCGAGGCCAACCGCCGTCTGGTCGAGGGCACGTCGGCGCTCGAGGGTGCCGCCCGCGCGGCCGAGGCGATCGGCCCGCTCGGCATGATGGGCAACCTCGCCGCGCGCTGGGACGCCTGGTCCTTCGAACATCTCGCGCTCGTCGAGGCGGCCGGGTCGGTCGCACGGCGGCTGACGGCCATCGCGAAGTCCCTGCGCTTCGCGCTCCAGGCGGCGGTCATCGGCGTCGGCGCCCTCCTCGTCCTGCGGGAGGCCGCCAGCCCGGGCAGCATGTTCGCCGCGTCGCTCGTCATGGCCCGCGCCGTCGGGCCGTTCGAACGGATGGTCGATTCCTGGCGCGTCTGGACCTCGGCGCTGGAGTGCTGGCGGCGGATCGAGACCCTGCTGACCGGCGCCCGGCGGCGGACGGGGGCCGGGACGCTGCCGCCGCCGGCAGGGATCCTGACGGTCGAGCGCCTCACCTACCTGCCGCCGGGACGGAGCGAGCCGACGCTTCGCAACGTCGGCTTCCGCGTCCAGCCCGGCGAGGCGGTCGCCGTGGTCGGGCCTTCGGGCGCCGGCAAGAGCACGCTCGCCCGGCTCGTCGTCGGCGGTGCCGAGCCGACGCAGGGCGCCGTCTATCTCGACGGCTACAACCTCTGGACCTGGGGCGGGGACGCCATGGGCCGGCACGTCGGCTACGTGCCGCAGACGGTGGCGCTCCTGGACGGCACGGTCGCCGACACGATCGCCCGCATGGGCCCGGTCGACTGGGACGCGGTGCTCCTCGCCGCCCGGCGGGCCGGGGCGCACGAGATGATCGGGCGGCTTCCGGGCGACTACGAGGCGCGGGTCGGCGACGGCGGGACGCTGCTGTCGGGCGGCCAGCGCCAGCTCCTGGCCCTCGCCCGGGCGCTCTACGGGGAGCCGCGCCTGCTCGTGCTGGACGAGCCGAACGCCGCCCTCGACCACGCGGGCGACGTCGCGGTGGTGACCGCCATCGAACAGGCGAAGGGCTGGGGGGCGGCCGTGCTGGTGATCACCCACCGTCCGAGCCTGCTCGCCTGCGTCGACCGGGTCGTCGTGCTCCGCGACGGGATGGTGGAGCAGATCGGCGCCCGGGCCGAGGTCATGGCGCGGCTCGCCGGGCCGCCGCGTCCGGCGCCGGTCCGCGCCGCCGACGGCGGCGGGGATGCGCCGGGCCCGGCGCCGGGCCCCCGTCTCGCCTCCGTTCCCTGACACCGCACGCGGGGGAGCCGCCGATGAGCGTCCAGAGGATCCGCCCCGAAACGGGCCCGCCCCTGCGGTCGCGGACCATCGATCCGCATCCGCCCGGGACGCGGACGATCGACCCGCGGGAGGCCGTCGCCGACGGTCCGTCCCTCGACCGCACGATCCGTCGCGGCGTCCTCGTCGCCGTCCTCGCGCTCGGCGGCACGCTGGCCTGGGCCACCCTCGCGCGCCTGGACAGCGCGGCGCTGGCGGTGGGGACGGTGGTGGTGGAGAACGGCCGCCAGACGGTCCAGCACCTCGAGGGCGGCATCGTGGCCGAGATCCTGGTGCGGGAGGGGGCGGCGGTGGCGCCGGGCGACCTCCTCCTCCGGCTCGACCCCACGCGAAGCCAGAGCGCGCTGTCGGAACTCGTCGGTGAGAGCCTCGTGCTGGCGGCACGCCGCGCCCGGCTCGTCGCCGAACGGGAGGGGGCGGGTGACGTCACCTTTCCGGCGGCGTTGCTGGCCCGGGCCGGAGAGCCGCCCGTCGCCCGCATCCTCGAGGTGCAGCGGGAGCTGTTCATATCGCGTCGGCGCGCGCACGAGGCCGAGGTGCGGGTGCTGCACGGCAAGGCGGTGCAGGCCGCTCAGGACATCGAGGCGCAGCGCGCCGTCGAGCGGGCCACGACCGAACAGCTCGGCTACACCCGCCAGGAGCTGGAGGGCGTGCAGTTCCTCTTCGACCGGGGGCTGGAGCGCGTGCCCCGGATCATGCAGGTCCGGCGCCTCGTCGCGGAGATCGAATCCCGGCGCGAGGGGGCGAGGGCCCGCATCGAACAGGCGCGACAGGAACTCGAGGTGGCCGAGATGGAGGCGGAAGCCAGGCGCCGGACCCGCGAGGCCGAGGTGACGGCGGAGCTGGAGGCGACCGAGGCGCGGCTCGCCGAGGTGGGGGCCAGGCTGCAGTCCGCGCGGGACGAGGTCGCCCGCACGGAGGTGCGCGCCCATCTCGCCGGGACGGTGGTCGAGATGCGGGCGCGGACGGTCGGCGGCGTCGTGGCGCCCGGCGCCGCGATCCTCGACATCGTTCCCTCGGGCGAGGCGCTGACCGTGGACGCGCGGGTGGCGCCGGGCGACGTCGACGTGGTGCGGGCCGGCCAGCCCGCCCGTCTTCGCCTGACCGCCTTCTCGCGGAACCGGACGCCCGTGGTGCCGGGGCGGGTCGAGCGGGTGTCGGCCGACCGCCTGATCGACCCCAAGACGGGCGAGGCCTTCTATCTCGCCCGCATCCGCCCGGACGCCGACGCGCTGACGCGGCTCGACGGCGCGACCCTCGTCCCGGGGATGACGGTCGAGACGCTGATCACCGTCGGCGCCCGTCGCGCGATCGACTACCTCGTGCAGCCGGTGACCGACAGCATCGCCCGGGCGATGGTGGAGAACTGACGCCCCGGGGGCCCGCGCCGCCGCGCCGTCCGGGGTTTCAGGCGCGCCTGCGCCGGACGGCGCGCAGCAGCGGCGGGGCGAGGATGCACACCGCCGAGATCGCCACCAGCGCCGCCGTCACCGGCCGCTCCCACAGGAAGGCGAAGGAGCCGTCGTGCACGAGGAGCGCGCGGCGGAGGTTCTCCTCCATCAGCTTGCCCAGCACGAATCCCAGCAGCAGCGGCGCCATCGGATAGTCGAGCAGCCGCAGCCCCAGGCAGGCGACCGCGAACAGCAGCATCAGCCAGATGTCGAAGGGGTTGAACGACACGAGGTACACGCCGATCAGGCAGAAGAACAGGATCAGCGGGACCAGCATCGTCTCCGGGATCGCCAGCGTGCGGGCGATGTAGGGGATGAGCGGCAGGTTGATGATCAGGAGGATCACGTTGCCGAGATACATCGAAACCACGATCGCCCAGAACACGTCCGACTGGTCGACGTAGAGGCGCGGCCCCGGCTGCACGCCCAGCGCGATCAGGGCGCCGAGGATCACCGCCGTCGTGCCCGAACCCGGGATGCCCAGCGTGAGGAGGGGCACGTAGGCGCCGCCCGCGGCGGCGTTGTTCGCGGTCTCGGGTGCGGCCACGCCGCGCAGGCTCCCCTTGCCGAAGGCGTCGCGCGCGGCCCCGCGGGCGAGGTTGCGCTCCATCGCATAGGACATGAAGGCGGCGATCGTCGCCCCCGCCCCCGGAAGCACGCCCACGAAGAAGCCCAGCACCGAGGAGCGGGCGACCGTGGGCGCCACCTCCCGCGCCTCGGCGAGGCTGATCCGGAGCGAGCCGACCTCGCCGCGCGCGGCCTTGCGCGCCTCCTCGGAGACCTTCTCGTTGCGCAGCGCCGAGATCAGCGCCTCGGACATGGCGAAGGCCGCCATGGCGAGCAGCACGAAGGAGATGCCGTCGGAGATGTCCTGGATGCCGAAGGTGTAGCGCTCCACCCCGTCGGCGATGTCGGTGCCCACGGTGGCCAGCATCAGCCCGAGCACCGTCATCATCAGCGACTTGACCACACCGCCCTGCTCGGTGAAGGCGGCGACCGCCGTCAGCCCCAGCAGCATCAGCGCGAAATACTCCGACGCCTGGAAGGTCAGCGCCCATTCGGCGAGGATCGGCGCGAACGCCATCAGGAGGAGCGTGGCGACCGTGCCGCCGACGAACGAGCCCCAGGCGCAGAGCGCCAGCGCCTTGCCCGCTTCGCCGCGGCGCGCCATCGGATAGCCGTCGAAGGTGGTGGGCACCGAACTCGATTCGCCCGGCGCGTTGATCAGGACCGACGCCGTCGATCCGCCGAACATGGCGCCGTAGTAGACCGACGCCATCAGGATCATCGCGCCGGAGGGGCTGCCGAGCCCGTAGGTGAGCGGGATCAGCAGCGACACCGCCGTCACGGGCCCGAGGCCCGGCATCATGCCGATGAAGGTGCCGAGCAGGCAGCCGCCGAACAGCAGCAGCAGGTTGGTGGGCGTCGCCAGCGTGGCGAGCCCCTGGAGCAGCCCCTCGATCATCCGACGATCCCCTCGAACACGCCCCAGTCGAGGTTCACGTCGAGGAGGCGGAACAGGAAGAAGAAGGCGAGCGCGGTCGCGACCGCGACGCCGGCGAGCAGCGGGATGCGCCGCTCGCCCAGCACCACGAACCCGCCCGCCAGGAACAGCGCCGAAACGACGACGAAGCCGAGGTGCGGGATCGCGAAGGCATAGAGCCCGACCAGCGCGAGGAGGCCGCCCGCCCGCCGCCACCAGAGCGAGCCCCACGGAACGGGGTCGCCCGGCGGCGGGCGCAGGACGATCAGCGCGGACAGCACGATCCCGGCGATCCCCAGCGCGAAGGGGAACGACCGCGCCGACAGCGGGCTGTCGACCGAGGACGGCGGCGTCCGGATGCCGAAGGCCAGGAGGAAATAGCCCAGCGAGAAGGCGAGGAGCGCCAGCCCCGCCGCCCGCTCCACGCCCGCGCGCGCCATCGCCGCCGTCCCCGCGCCCGGGCGCTCAGGCCATCCCGAGTTCGACGAGCATGGTGCGCAGCGCCTGCTCGTGCTCGACGTAGAACTGCTGCGCCGCCGGGCCGCGGCGGTAGAACATGTTCCAGGCGAAGCGGGACCGCACCTCCTCCCACGCCGGGGTGGCGATCAGACGCTCCATCAGGTCCGCGAAGGCGTCGACGCGCGCCTGCGGCGTGCCCGGCGCCATGAAGAAGCCGCGCACGTTGTACATGACGACCTTCGGCAGGCCCTTTTCCACGAAGGTCGGCGCGTCGGGGACGTCCTTCAGGCGCTGGTCGGACATCAGCGCCAGGAGGCGGATCTGCCCGGACCGGATCTGGCTCAGGGCTTCCGTGAAGGGCATGACGAGGACCTGCACCTCGTTGCCCATCACGCCCGCCAGCGCGCGCCCGCCGCCGTCGTAGGCGATGTAGTTCATCTGCTTGGCGTCGGTGCCGAGTTCCTTCAGATAGAGGCTCGCCGCCAGATGGTCGATGCCGCCCCGCGGGCTGCCGCCGCCGAAGCGCGCCGCGCGCGGGTTGGCCTTCAGCGCCGCCGACAGCGCGTCGATGTCGCGGTAGGGGCCGTTGCCGGCGACCAGGATGCCGTAGACCTCGGCGGTGATGGTGTTGACGACCGTCACGTCGCGGAAGGTCTGGGAGAATTCGCGGTTCAGCGAGCGGATGATGATGGACGAGCCGTTGACCATCAGCGTGTTCTGCTGGCGCGCCGCGGTCTCGATCAGGTGCGCGATGGCGACCGAGCCGCCGGCCCCGGTGCGGTTCTCCACCGTCACGTTCGGAACGAGACCGGACTTCTGCAGCGCCTCCATGGTGCCGCGCGCGGTCTGGTCGAACCCGCCGCCGGCGCCGAAGCCGACGAGGAAGTTGACGCGGTCGATGGTCTCGGCGGCCATCAGCGGCCGGCCGGCGGCCAGCAGCGCGCCGCCCGCGGCGGCGGTGGCGAGAAGGGTGCGGCGACGGATGGCGGGCGTCTTCATGGTGTCTTTCCTCCGGGTTGACGTCCGCTTGGCGCGGAACTCCCCGGGGGCGTACCCTGCGAACCTGTCGTGGAACTGACATCGGCGGCCCGGCGGCCATGCGCATCCTTCTGGTCGAGGACACCGACGACGTGGGCGACGCGATCTGCGCGCGCTTGCAGCGGATGGGCCACGCGGTCGACCGGGAACGGGACGGCGGGGTGGCGGACGAGGTGCTGGCCGTCCAGTCCTACGACCTCGTGCTGCTGGACGTGATGCTGCCCGGCATCGACGGGGTGGAGATCCTGCGCCGCCTGCGTGCGCGGGGCTCGCGCCAGCCGGTGCTGGTGCTCACCGCCCGGTCGGCGGTGGACGACCGGGTGACGGCGCTCGACCTCGGCGCGGACGACTATCTCGTGAAGCCGTTCGACTTCCGGGAACTGGAGGCGCGGGTCCGCGCACTCCTGCGCCGGCCGATGGGATCGGCCGTCAACGAGCTGCGGCTGGGCGCGCTCGTGATCGACCGGACCGGGATGGTGGTGACGCTCGACGGACGCCCGGTGCCGGTCACCCGGCGGGAGTTCGCGGTGCTGGAGGCGCTGGCCGCCCGGCCGGGGCGCATCGTGGGGAAGGAGGAGCTGATCGACCGGCTGTTCGGCTTCGACGACGCGCCGAGCGGGAACGCGGTCGAGCAGTACGTCGCCCGCCTGCGCCGCAAGCTGGAGCCGTCCGCCGTGCGGATCACGACGCTGCGCAACCTCGGCTACCGGCTGGACCCCGCGTGACCGCCCGCCAGCCCCCCTCGCTCTCGGCGCGGCTGATCGCGCTGATGGCGGTCGTGCTGCTGGGCGGTGCCGGCGCGCTCGGTGGCCTCGCCGCCGTCGCCGCGCGCACCGCCGCCGACGCGGCCTACGACCGGCTGCTCGCCGGGGCGGCGTTCCAGATCGCGGGCGCGCTCCAGATCGCCGACGGCGTCGCCAGCGTCGACCCGCCGGTCAGCGCGTTCGAGACGCTGGCGCTGGCCGACGACGACCGCATCGCCTACGTGGTCGTCGGGCCGGACGGGACCGTCCTGACCGGCGACCCGCTGCTGGCGGCCCTCGTGCCCGAGGCGCGCGCCCTCGCCCCGGCCACGGCGAACGTCACGGTGCGCGGTGCCGCGATGCGGGCGCTCGTGATCGACCGCCCGCTGTCCGACAGGCGGGTGAGCGGCCTCGCCCGCATCGTGGTCGCGCAGACCACCCTCTCGCGCGAACGGCTGGCGTGGGACCTGACGGCGAAGGCGCTGGTCGGGGTGATCGCGCTTTCGGCGCTGGCGCTGGCGTCGATCGCCTTCGCCGTGCGCCTCGCGCTGCAGCCTCTGGGCCGGGTCGAGGCGCTGCTGCGCCGGCGCACGCCCACCGAGCTGACGCCCGTCGACCTGCCGGTCCCGCGGGAGATCCGGCCCCTGGTCGACGCGCTGAACGCCTTCACCGAACGGCTGGCGGCCCACATCCAGGCGACCCACCGCTTCATCGCCGACGCGGCGCACCAGCTCCGCACCCCGGTCGCGGCACTCGCCGGACAGGTCGACATGCTGGGCGGCGAGAGCGATCACGCGCGGCGGGAGCATCAGCTCGACCGCATCCGCGAGCGCGCCGACGACATCAGCCGCCTGACGACCCAGCTCCTCAACCATGCGATGGTGATCCACCGTGCCGATACCGTCGCCCACGACGCGATCGACCTGCGCGATCTCGTCCGCACCGTGCTGCGGACGGCGATCCCGCTCACCGAGGCGCGGGAGGTGGAGATCGGCTTCGACGCCGGGGCGGAGGCGGTCGTGGTGCGCGGCGATGCGGTCAGCCTGGGCGAGGCGCTGGCGAACCTCGTGCACAATGCCCTGCGGCACGGGGTCCGGTCGCGGCTCGACCTCGCGGTGCGCGCCGCCGACGGCATGGGGGAGGTGTGGGTGACCGACGACGGGCCGGGGCTGGAGGACGCAGCGTTCGCGCGGATGCTGCGGCCCTTCCAGAGCGGGGCGGCCGGCGGGTTCGGCCTCGGCCTCGCCATCGCGGCCGAGGTCGCCCGCGCCCACGGCGGCGGGATCGCCGCCCGCCGCGTGCCGGCCGGCTTCGCCGTCGGGCTGCGCATCCCGCTGGTGACACCGTGATGCGGGGACCGGCGCTCGCCCTCCTCCTCGCGCTGCTGGCGGCACCGGCCGTGGCGCAGATGACCGAGTTTCCGGCCCGCCAGCCGGGCGGGCCCACGCTCGCCATCCACGCCGCGACCGACATCGTGGCGATGGAGCCGCTGCTGCGCGATTTCCAGGCGGTCGCCCCGCAGGTGCGGATCGTCTATCGCGAGTACATCACCACCGACCTGTTCCGTCGCCTGCGCGAGGATTGCGCGGCCGGGCGGACCGAGGTCGACCTCGTGCTCTCCTCGTCCGCCGACCAGATCGTGGCGCTGGTCAACGACGGCTGCGCCGAGGGCCACCGGTCGGCGGAGACGGCCCGCCTCCCCGACTGGGCCCGCTGGCGGGACGAGGTCTGGGGCTTCACCTTCGAGCCGGCCGCCATCGTCGTCCACCGCGACCTGCTGCCCGCCGAGGCGCGGCCGACGGACCGTTTCGCGCTGATCGCGCTGCTGCGTTCGCGGCCCGAGGCGTTCCGCGGGCGCATCGGCACCTACGACATCGAGCAGTCGGGGATCGGGTTCCTGTTCGCCGCGCACGACGCGCGCCAGTCGAGCCTGTTCGGCCGCCTCGCGGAGGCGTTCGGCCGCGCGGACCTCGTCACCCGCTGCTGCTCGGCCGACCTGCTGGGCGCCTTGGCGGAGGGGCGCCTTCTCGTCGGCTACAACATCCTCGCGTCCTACGCCGTCGGCATGCGGCGGCGCGGCGCGCCGATCGAGATCATCCTGCCCCACGACGGGACGATCGTGCTGTCCCGTGCCGCCATGATCCCGCGCAACGCCCCGAACGCCGCGACGGCGAAGCGGTTCGTCGACCATCTCGTGTCCGAGCGCGGACAGGCGCTGGCCCGGTCGGATTCCTTCTTCTTCGGCATGGACGGCACCCTGCCCCCGGAGGTCGTCGCACCGGCGGACATGGCGGCCTCGGGCCTGATGCGGCCGATCGCGATCGGCCCGTCGCTCCTGGCCGAGCAGGACCGGGCCCGCCGCCAGCGCTTCCTCGACGAATGGCGCCGGGCGATGGCGCCCCGCGGCGGGGACTGACGCCGCCGACCCGGCCGCGGGAACCCCGGCGGGCGGGCGGCCTCATCCGCCCGGTCCGCCCGTCCCGCCGGACGCCGGCCCCTCCGCGACCGCCCCCCGGAACCGGGCGGCCAACGCGCCCGCGTCGGGGCTGAGGAAGCACACCACGTCCCCCGCCGCCAGCGGCCCCACGTCGCGCAGCGCCGTCGCACGGTCGAGACCGATCTGCGCCGAGCCGTAGCCCCGCGGCACCGCGAACAGCCGCCCGTCGAGGGCCACGAGCCCCGCGCCGTCGTCGGTCGATTCCTTCCCGTGGAGCGAGCGGGCGCAGCGCTTCAGCGTCTCGCCCATCTCCGGCGTCGCGGCGGCGAACTGGGTGTTCAGAACCTCCAGCGTGACCGGGTCGATGGTGCTCATCGGGCGGCTCCGTCGGCGAGGATCAGGTTGCCGCGGTCGTCGGCGCGGGCGCGGCGGGCCGGCACCGTGCCGTCGGGGCGACGCCGGGCCGGAATCTCCGGCACCCGCGCGCGCGGGACGGCGGGCACGGGCTTGGGCGCCGTGTCGTCGTAGCGGTTGGGAAGGTCGCCGCGGGCGAGTTCCAGCATGTCGCCGATCCCCTCGCCGACCGTCAGCACGACCCGGGCGCCCCGCATGCCGGGACCTCCTCGTGCGCTCCGACGACGGCCCACCGTCGGCCCGACGTCGTCCACCGGCATCCCGCGCGGCCCCGGGTGCCGGGCGACGCCCCCCTCACGCCAGCCGGCGGAGGATCGACGCCGCGGTGCCGGAGGCCACCATCGCCCGGTCCTCGGGCGAAAGGCCGGCCCGGTCCAGCGTGTCGCGGACCGGGTCCATGCCGAAGATCGGATAGTCCGTGCCCAGCATCACCCGGTCGGCGCCGAACACCTCGACCGCCAGCCTCAGCGCACGGGGCCCGAGCGAGGCGCAGTCGGTGACGAAGCCGCGCAGGCGCCCGACCGGGAAGGGATCGTCCGGGTTGCGGGACGCGGCGACGGCCTCCAGCCGCTCCAGCACGAAGGGGAGCGTGCCGCCG
>JBIJED010000295.1:0-4623 GCA_044343785.1 Azospirillales bacterium
GAGGCCGCGCACGAGGACGACCGGCCCCTCGACACCCACCAACGTCACGATCTGCGTCCCGATGGGGTTGGGCCGGACCGGTGTGCGCAGCGAGAAGGCGCCGCGCGCCACCCCGTCGTTGCGCGGGGACTGGCGGACGAGATCGCGCCGGGATTCGTGCAGCCAGTAGAGCACCTCCAGCCGCGCGTACTCGGTGATGCCGTCGAGCGCCGCGGCCCAGGGATCGAACACCTCGATCCGGCAGATCGGCCCGTCGGGGCGGCCCTGGCGCGGGCACTGAAGTCGGTCGGTCCAGGGGGTCCGGATGCGACCGACGAAGACCACGCCCGCGTCCGTCGCCTGCGGAAACTCGACCGCGCCCTCGCCGGCCCGCATCTCGTTCAGCCGCACCATCTCCCGACCTCAGTCGTCGATCGCCTCGTTCGTGATCGCCGCCGTCCCGCCGACGTCGATCCGCAGGTGGGCTGTGGTCTGGCCTTTCGTCACGGCCACGACCGTGCCCTTCAGGCGGTTGCGCGCGCTGATCTTCATGCCGGCCTCTCCTCGCGGGGTCGCTTCGGGTGATGACCGTCAGGATATAGCACGGACCACCCGTGGGGCGAGAAGGACCCGTGTCGTTTCAGTGCATCAGAGCGCATCTGTTCCCGCATTCGGGCGTCAATGGTCATGCCGATGGGCCGACGGCGGCCCGTCCACGCCGGGGTCGAGCGCCCGGGCGAGGACGAAGGCCACCGTGGCGATGGCGGCGCCCGGCGCCAGCAGGAGATGCGGGTGGTCGAGGCCGTGGTCGCGGTACTCGAACATCATCGCCCCCCAGTCGTGCCCGCCCGTGTCGGCGCCGAGCCCGAGGAAGGCGAGGGCCGCGAAGTTGAGGACGGCGCGCCCGGCGTCGGCCGCGACCAGCACGAGGACGGTCGGCGCGACGGCGGGCAGGAGGTGGACCAGCGCCACCCGCACGCGTCCCGCCCCCAGCGCCGCCGCCGACAGCACGAAGGGCTCGGCCAGGAGGCGGTGGGCCAGCCCGTAGGCGGCGATGGCGTGCCCGCCCCAGCCGCCCGCCGCGAGCGCGAGGCCGGCCATCACCGGCGAGAGCCCGAACAGCGCCGTCAGCGCGAGCGCCACCACCAGCTGTGGGATGACCACCGACAGGTCGGCGAGCCGCAGGAGAATGCGCTCGACGTGCCCGCCGGCGAGTGCCGCGGTCAGCCCGACCGTCCCCCCCACCAGCGCCGTGGCCGCGGTCACCACCAGAAGCACCGTCGCCGTCCGCGCCCCGCCGGCCAGGAGGCGCGAGAGGAGGTCGCGGCCGAGATCGTCGGTCCCCAGCCAATGGGCGGGACCCGGGCCGAGAAGCGCGCGGTCGAGGTCGATCGCGTCGGGCGGGTGAGGCTGCCAGAGCGACGCCGCGAGCAGCAGGAGAACAAGCAGAGCGGGCGGCAGGAGGCGGATCGGCGGCGACGTCACGAGGGTGACCGCGGGTCGATCGCGCGGCGCAGGGCAGCGGCGGCGAGGTGGACGGCCATCATCCAGGCGGCGACCGAGACGACGTAGCCCTGTAGGGCGAAATAGTCCCGTGCCGCCACGCTCTCGACGAGATAGGCGCTGATCCCGGGGACCGCGAACACCACCTCGGCCACGGCCGTCCCGCCGACCGCCCAGCCGCATTCCGGCACGAGCGCCGCCAGAAGCCCGCCCAGCGCCGGGCGCAGCGCATGGCGACGAAGCGCCTGCCCACGCGTCAGCCCCTTGGCCATGGCGGTGCGGAACCAGGGCGTCGCGGCGGCGGCCAGAAGCTCCCGCCGCATCACCCGGGCGAGCGACCCGGCGGAATAGAGCGCCACCAGAAGGACCGGGAGGACGAGACGTTCGACGTCGCCGCCGAGGAAGGGCCGCAGCACCCGCAGTTCGACGCCGAACAGGCGGATCATCAGCAGGGCCGTCCAGAAGGCGGGGACCGACTGGCCCAGCACGGCCAGGAGACGCGTCGCCCGGTCCGCGGCCCCGCCCGGCCGTTCGGCGGCCGCGAGCCCGAGGCCCACCGCCGTGACGGCCGCGAGGGCGAGCCCGCCGAAGCCGATCGCGAGCGACAACGGTAGTCGTTCCGCGAACTCCGTCAAGACCGGCCGGTCGGTGCGGAAGGAGACGCCCCAGTCGCCGGTCAGGAACCGCCCGAGCCATGCCGCGTACTGCCCGGCGAGGCTCCGGTCGAGGCCCCACGCGGCCCGCAGTTCGGCGACAGCCTCCGGCGTCGGGGGCACGTTGCGGTCGATCAGCACCAGCAGGACCGGATCGGCCGGCATCGCCTTCAGCACCAGGAAGGCGAGCACGCTCGCCGCCCACAGGGCCGCGAGCGCGAGGCCGACCTCGGTCGCCAGCCGGCAGCCCCGTCCGCCGGCCTCCTCCCACGGCGCGTGGCTCACGGGCGCGCCGGCAGCTCCGCCCGGATCACATAGTAGTCCGAGCCCCAGGGCCGATAGTCGGCCAGCCGCGCCGACAGGCCCACGTGCCAGACCGGCGTGAGGAGGTGGGCGACGGGCGCATCGGAGAAGACGATCGCCTCGGCCTCGCGGGCGAGCTTGGCGCGCACCTCGCCATCGGCCTCCGCCGCCATGCGGTCGAGCACCGCGTCGAAGGCCGGGGACCGCCAGCGGGCGAAGTTGTTCGCCCCGTCCGATCGCAGGAAGACGGAGAGGAAGAAGCCAGGGTCGCCCGCCGGGGCCGTGTGCTGCGCCCACAGCAGCACATCGAAGTCGCCCGAGCGGGCGAGGTCGTTCGGCTGCTCGCTCACCCGCGTCTCGACGTCGATGCCCACGGCCCGGAACTGGGCGCGCACGACGGGCTGCATCGTCACGAGGTCCGGGCGCTGCGGATAGGCGTGGACGACGAGGCGCAACGGCCGGCCGTCCTTGCGACGGACGCCGTCGGGGCCGGGCGTCCAGCCGGCCTCGTCGAGCAGCCGGGCCGCCGCCGCCGGGTCGTGCGGTCGGGCCTCGGTGCCGGCGAAGGGGAACTGGGCCGCGAACGCGCCGGTCGCCGGCTCCCCGCCCCGCACGGCGCGGGCGATCTGGCTGCGGTCGAAGGCGAGGTCGATCGCCCGGCGCACCCGGGCATCGTCGAGCGGGGGGCGGGTGGTGTTCATCCACGCCATGTACTGGTAGGCGACCGGAAAGGACCGCACCGTCACGCCCGGACGGCGGGCGAGGCGCTCCAGCGCCGCCGGCGGCAGGTTGAAGGCGAGGTCCACCTCCCCGCCCTCCAGCGCCAGGGCGAGCGCCCCGGCGTCGGGGAAGCGGCGCAGCCGGATCGGCGCCCGGCCGGCCGCCCCCTCGGCGTGGGCGTTCGGCTCGAGCCGCAGTTCGCTGCCGGCGGTCATGGCGGCGATCCGCCAGGGACCGGTGAAGACGGGCCCGGTGGGCGTCTGCCGATACACGGCCATGGGCCATTCGGCGAGGATGGAGGGCAGGATCGGGGTCGGCCGCTCGGTCTCGACCCGGAGGGTGCGCGCGTCCTCGGACGTGAAGGCGAGCCGCCCGGCCGACGCCCGCGCGGCCCCGTTCTCCGCGACCGACCGGTTCAGCCCCTCGGCCACCGCCTCCGCCGTCACCGGCGAGCCGTCGGAGAAGCGGCGGCCGTCGCGCAGGGTGACGCGCCAGGTGCGCTCGCCCACGCGCTCGGCCCCGGCGGCCAGACTCGGGGCGATGCGCCCGCCCTCGTCGACCGTGAACAGCTGTTCGGCGACACCGTGGCTGACCAGCGCCCAGCCGTTGGAGCCGCGGGCGGGATCGTCGCCGGCGGTGATGAAGGTCTTGCCGACGACGATCTCCCTCGGCTGGGCGGCGGCGGCTCCGGCCGACAGGGCGAGGAGGGCCAGCGCCGCGGCGAGAAGGCGCCCGGATCGTCGGGGGCGTCGTCCATCGCGCGTCTCCGCGGGCGGAGACGGGCGGCGCAGGGCGGGCGACGGGGTCCGCGTGGCGCACGCGGACGGCAGACCGGTCATCGCATCCTCCCCGGAACACCCCGTCCGGTGTGGGTTGAAGGGACGACGGCAGGTCTCCTGGCTCGCGGGTCGCCGCTCCGCCCGACCTTCCCGGCCCCCGAGGGGACCAGTGGTGTCACCGGGCATCGCTCGCCGCTCACAGTTGCGGGTGCAGCCGCGGACTCCGGCCCCGGGGGACCGTCACCGCATTCCCTTTTCATCCCGCCGGAGAGACCCCGGACGGGAACCATCGGCCGGAGCTTGGAACCGAAGCCGACCTGCCGCAAGGGGGATCGGCGAGGACGGCCGATCGGCGTCTTGTCCTCCGGCGACGACCTCGATACGTTACGTTATAACATAACGTCAAGAGGAACCGATGTCGGCGACCATCCCGGACGGGCTCCAGACGATCCTCGACCGGACCCGCGCCCTCCGCAGCCTCGCGGCTGCCGAGCGCATCGCGCCGGACGCCATCGCCTTCGGTCTGGCCCTGGAGGCGATCGACGCGCTGGTCGCGACCTTCGGGACGGAGGCCACGCGGACGTTCCTGCTCGGCCAGGAGGCGGCCCTGCGCGGAAAGGTGCAGGTGCCGGGACTGACCGGAACCGCCTGATCGACCCGACGCCGGCCGCCGGCTAGGACTGGCG
>JBIJED010000297.1:0-4611 GCA_044343785.1 Azospirillales bacterium
GAACGTGGAGCCGCGGCAGTACGGCGGCGGGCCCGAACTCTCCGCACCGCCGCACGATCCCATGCGTGACGACGCGATCCTGCCGCTGATCCGCGCCTGCGTGCGGCGCGGGGTGCCGGTGTTCGGCGTGTGCCGCGGCCTGCAGGAGATGAACGTCGCGTTCGGCGGCACGCTGCATCCCCGGGTCCACGACGTTGCGGGCAAACAGGACCACCGCGGCGGGCCGGGCACGACGCAGGAGAAGTACCGCCTCAAGCATTCCGTCCGCTTCACGCCGGGCGGGCTGATGGAGCGGATCGCCGGCGCGTCCGGGGCGATGGTGAACTCGCTCCACGGCCAGGGCATCGACCGCCTCGCCCCCGGCCTCGTCGTCGAGGGCACGGCTCCCGACGGCATCGTCGAGGCGGTGCGCGTGGCCGACGCGCCGGCCTTCGCGCTCACGGTCCAGTGGCACCCGGAATACCGGTTCTGGGAGGACCCGCTCTCCACCGCCCTGTTCCGGGCGTTCGGCGAGGCGGTGGCGACGCGGGCGGCGAAGTCGCCGTCGCGCGTCGCGGCCTGAGGGGGGACGACCGGGGCTCGGCGAAAGGGGGCCGGCGACCGGGTCCCGACCAACGGGGCGGGCCGGCGTCGCGCGATCGTCGCCGTTCCGTCGCGCGCTCGCAACACGCGCGCGCCATCGTGCGGGACCGTCCTTGACGCCCGTGGGGAGATCCGTCCGATGCCGCATCCGCTCGATCCGTTCCTGTCGCTCTCGCGCCGGGGCCTGCTGCGTGGAACCCTGTCGGTCGGCGCGATCGCCGCCCTGACCGGCACCACGGCCCGGGGCACCTGGGCCAACCCCGTGTTCGCCGCCTATCCCTTCACGCTGGGCGTCGCCTCGGGCGATCCGCTGCCCGACGGCGTCGTGATCTGGACCCGGCTGGCGCCCGAACCCCACGCCGGGGGCGGCCTGCCGGCGCAGGCGATCGAGGTCGGCTGGGAGGTGGCGGCCGACGACCGGTTCCGCACCGTGGTCGCCAAGGGCACGGTGCTGGCGCGGCCGGAACTCGCCCACGCCGTCCACGTGGAGGTCGCGGGGCTGGAGCCCGCGCGCCCCTACTGGTACCGCTTCCAGGTGGGGCGGGAGATCAGCGCCGTCGGCCGGACCCGGACCGCACCGGCGCCCGACGCGACGCCCGACCGGGTCGCCTTCGCCAACGTCGGCTGCCAGCGCTACGAGGACGGCTTCTTCACCGCCTTCCGCCACCTGTCGCGGGAGGATCTGGATTTCGTCTTCCACTACGGCGACTACATCTACGAGTACCGGAACCGGCGCGGCGCCGCCCTGCCGGTGCGGGAGATCACCGGGCAGGAGATCCACACCGTCGTCGACTACCGCAACCGCTACGCCCTCTACCGTCTCGATCCCGACCTGCAGGCCGCGCACGCCGCCCACCCCTTCCTCGTCAGCTACGACGACCACGAGGTCGACAACAACTGGGCGGGCGACGTCTCGGAGGAGGACGGCGGGCCGAACTTCCCGGTCGCCGTGCCCAACGAGATCTTCCTGCTGCGCCGGCAGATGGCCTTCCAGGCCTGGTACGAGCACATGCCCGTCCGCCGCGCCCAGCTTCCCCGCGGGCCCGACATGCTGGCCCACCGGCGGTTCGACTATGGCCGGCTCGTCTCGGTCAACGTGCTGGACACCCGCCAGCACCGCGACGACCAGCCCTGCGGCGACGGCACCCGCATCGGCTGCGCCGACCGGCTGAAGCCGGACGCGCAGATCCTGGGCGCCGCCCAGGAACGCTGGCTGATGGAGGGGCTCGCGTCCCGCCGCGCGACGTGGAACGTGCTGGCCCAGCAGGTGATGATGATGCAGCGCCGGGTCGGCGAGGGGCCGGACTTCGGCTTCAGCATGGACAAGTGGGACGCCTATGCGGCCGCCCGGGGCCGTCTCTTGCGCTTCGTGCAGGAGAACCGGGTGCCGAACCTCGTCGTCCTCACCGGCGACGTGCACAACGCCTGGGCCGGCGACCTGAGGACGGACTTCGACGACGACCGCAGCCCCATCGTGGGGTCTGAGTTCGTCGCCACGTCCATCTCCACCGACGGCGACGGCGCGGAGAGCCGGGCGGACTGGGAGACGCTCCAGCGGCACAATCCGCACATGCGCTTCTTCAACAACCGCCGCGGCTACACCGTCCATGCCGCCAGCCGCGACCGGATGACGGCCGAGTTCCGGGTCGTCCCCTACGTCACCCGCCGCGATGCGCCGCTGGAGACGCGGGCGGCGTTCCTGGTCGAGGCCGGCCGCCCGGGGGTCCAGCGGGGCGGCTGAGGTCAGCCGACGAGCAGCGCGGCGAGGCTCGGCACCGCGGGCGGCCACGGCCGCGCGCGGGCGTCGCGCATCGCCGCGTCGAAGAAGAGGACGAAGCGGTCGACGTGGTCGTCCGTTCCGATCGGATGCTGGCGCAGCCGCCACCGGTTCGCCGGTCCGTCGTTCCGGTACAGCCCGCCGGCGTTGTAGGCGGCGGCGACCAGGGGCGGGTCGAGGCGGGTGAGCCGCGCCTGCCGCCAGACGTAGCCGGCGCCCGCCCGGATCGAGACCTCGGGGTCGAGCAGGCGGTCGAGCGGGAGGGCGGGATCGCCCAGCACCTCCCGCGCGGTCGACAGCAGCGTCTGCGTCAGCCCCCAGGACACGCGGGCCGGCGTGCGCGCGGGATCGCGCAGGTCGCAGCCGGGCTCGTGCCGCCGCGCATCCGGCCGCCCGCCGCTCTCGGTGCAGACGGTGGCGAGGACGAGTTCGACCGGCACCGGCGCCACCGCCGCGAGGACGGTCAGCAACGGCTGGGCGAAGGCCTCGCGGACCCGCGCGATCCGGCGGTCGGCCGCGGCGTCGGCCACGGGCGCCACCCCGTCGATGCGCAGCCCCTCGGGCGTCAGGGCCCATTCGCAGCCGTCCGCCGCGAACCGGTGCGGTGCCGTAAACGCGGCGAGGACGTCCGGCGTCAGGACGTCGGACAGGCGGGCGTCGGCGGGTGCCGGCGCGTCGTCGCCGTCCCCGGGGAAGAGGCGGGCCCACGTCGCCGCCCCCACCACGCCGTCGACCCGCAGCCCCGCGTCCGCCTGGAAGGCCCGGACGGCCCGGTCGGTGGCGCGGCCGAACAGCCCGTCGGCGACGAGGTCCGGCGAACGGGGGACCGGCGAACGGGGGCCGAGCGCGCGCTGAAGGGCGGCCACGTCCTCCCCGCGCATCATCGGGACGGCCAGCCAGAGGGGCCGCGCCAGGGCGGGGATCATGGCCGGCACCCGCGGTCGGCGATCAGCGCGTCGAGCGCCGCCGCCGTCCGGCGGACGGGGCCCGCGATGTCGGCCGGCGGATCGGGGGGCAGCCCCGCCCGGAAGCCGCCGAGGGCGGGACAGGGGACGTCGGCCGCGGCGGCGGTGCGCAGCGTGGCCGCCATCGCCGCCTCCGTCGCGAACCACGCGGCATAGGGCCGACCGCCGGGAACCGCGTCGAGCGCGGTCGCCGTCCGGCGCAGATCGGCCTCCGCCGCCGCAGCAGCGGCAGGATCCGTGGCGAGGTCGCGGAGCCCCTGCCCCGCCGCGGCCCGGACCTTCAGCGCGCGCAGCGCGAGGTCGGCCCGCGCACCGGGCGGCAGGCTCGCCTCGGCGAGAACCGACGCCGCGACCGCACCCCGGGCGCGGGCCGCGCGCCGGTCGGGCGGGACGCCCGGTGCGGCGAGGGCGAGAAGCGCCTCCGCCCGGGCGAGCCAGAGGTCGGCGCAGACCGGGTGCCGGTCGGGGCAGTCGATCGCCTCCCCCGTCTTCCCGGCCACGCGCCCGACCGGCGTGTCGGCGGACTTGTAGGTCGCGAGCAGGCGCGTCGCCGCATCGGGCGGTCCGCCGGCGCAGGCGGCGAGCAGGAGGGCGAGGAGGAGGGCGTGGATCGGGGGAAAGGGCCGGCGCGGGATCATCGGACGACCTCCGGCTCGCCGCGGCGGGACTGGCGTTCCCGTGCCGCGAGTTCGGCCCCCAGGGCGAGCCCGTCGGCGAGCAGCGCCCGGGCGTCGACGCCGGGGCCGAGGTCGCCGAGGGCCGCCACGAGCGCCGCGATCCGGTCGATCTCGGCCGCGGCGTGCGGATCGGCGCGCAGCGCGTCCACCGCGGCGAGAAGGCCGTCGAGCGGGACTGGGCCGGAACCCGGCGCCTCGACGGTCGACGGCAGCAGGCGACGCAGGCCGGCGGAGGCCACCGCCCGTCGCACGCCCTCGACGGCCCCGGCGAGGGCGGCCCCGTCGGGAAAGCGGGCCGCGACCTCCGGCCGGTCGGACAGCGCCGCCGCCGCCGCCCCGGCCGCCCGCAGCGTGCCGTCCGCCTCGGTCGCGGTCGCGGCCTCCAGCAGGACGAGCGCGAGGTCCGTCCGCAGGGCGCCGTCCGACGTCAGCCGCGCCCGCAGGCCCGGCACCGCGTCGACCGCGAGCGCGGCGTCGACGGCGGTCGGCCGGTCCGGCAGATCGGCGCGGGCCGGCGGCAGGTCGAGGATCCGGCGGGTCCAGGCGTCGTGCCGGGCGCGGTCGCCCAGCAGCGCGAGCCCGCCCATCGCGACGGCGGCCACAAGCCCCG
>JBIJED010000296.1:0-4611 GCA_044343785.1 Azospirillales bacterium
CGAGCCGGTCGGAACGAAATCATGCGAACGTTTTGCCTCGCCGTCGCCCTCTGCGCCACCCTCGCCGCCTGCGGCGACAAGGGTCCGACGGAGGACGAGATCCGCAAGATGCTGGAAGACGATTACGCCGCCGCGAACCGGGCCACACAGGAGGCCCGCGGATCCGTCCCGCGGACGAACCGCCCGCCGGCGAGGGTGTTCGACCTCAAGCTGAAGGCCTGTAAGGAGGCCTCGGACGGCTGGGACTGCGAAGTGACCGCCGACCTCCAGACGCCCGCCGGCGCGCGCGAGCGCGGCGACCTGAAGATCCGCCTCGTCCAGCACAACGGCGCGTGGCACGTGGTCTCGCGCTGAGGGGCTGCGGAACGATCGGGCCCGGCGCGCGTTCCTTCGCGATCGGCGTACACCCGGATGGCGATCCGCGGCGGCGACCGGTGGAGGAACCACGATGAACGATCGGACCGAGGGGTCGCTCAAGCAGGCCAAGGGCGAGCTGAAGACGGCGGCCGGCAAGCTCACCGGCGACGAGAAGCTGAAGGCCGAGGGCCGGACCGACAAGATCGCCGGGAAGGTCCAGAGCGCCGTCGGCGGCGTGAAGGACGCGATCAAGGGCAAGCCCGGCCGGTGACGGCGGCGCCCGCCCCGGCCGCGCTCCGCGCACGGCCGGGGCGGGTCCCCGTCAGGCCGCGGCGAGGTCGGAGAGGAAGCCGCCGACGCGGGTCTTCAGCGACCGCGCCTCCGCGGTGAGCCCCTCGGCCGCGCCGAGGAGTTCGCGCGCCTTGCCGCCCGTGTCGTCGGCGGCGCTGTTGACGCCCCCGATGGTGGCCGTGACCGCCTGGGTGCCCTCGGCGGCCTCCTGCACGTTCCGCGCGATCTCCCGCGTCGCCGCGGCCTGCTCCTCGATCGCGGCGGCGATGGTGGAGACGACCTGGCTGACGCGGTCGATGGTCGTCCCGATGCCGCGGATGGCCGAGACCGCCTCCCCCGTCGAGGACTGCATGTCGCCGATCTGGCGGGCGATGTCCTCGGTGGCGCGCCCGGTCTGGGCGGCGAGGTTCTTCACCTCGCCCGCCACGACCGCGAAGCCCTTGCCGGCGTCGCCGGCCCGCGCGGCCTCGATGGTGGCGTTGAGCGCCAGCAGGTTGGTCTGCGAGGCGATGTCGGTGATGAGCTGCACCACGCTGCCGATGCGCTCGGCGCTGGTCGCGAGGCCCTCGACCTTCCCGTTGGCCGTCTGCACCTCGTCGACCGCGGCGGCGGTCATGCGCGCGCCTTCGTTGACGTTGCGCGTGATCTCGCCGATCGAGGCCGAGAGCTGGTCCGCCGCGGAGGCCACGGTCTCGACGTTGGAGAGAGCCTGTCGCGCGGCGCTCGCGACGGCCTCGGATCGGCTCGCCGTCTGGTCGGCGATCGCCGACAGGGCGACGGCGGCCTCGCGCAGGCCGTCGGCCGCACCGTCGAGGGCCACGATCGCGCGGTCGGCGTCCGCGCCGAAGCCACGGGTCAGAAGGTCCCGCCGCTGGCCCCGCTCGGCCCGCCGCAGCGCGTCGACCCGGGCCGTCTCCTGCGCCGCCTCGCCGGCCTTCAGCGCGTCCTGGAGGACGAGCAGCGCGCGGGCCATCTCGCCCACCTCGTCGCGTCGGACGGCGGCGGGAACGTCGAGGTCGCGCCGGCCCCGGGCCAGGTCCTCCACCGATCCGCTGAGGTCGCGCATCGGGTTCACGATGCCCCGGCGGGCGATGGTCACCGCCGCGACGAGACCGAGAAGGATGCCCGCCCCCGGCAGGACGAGCTGCATCATGCGGAGGATCGCACCGTAACCCTCGATCTCCGCCTCCAGCGCCGCGATCGACGTCTGGTCGGCAGCCGCGAGGGCCTGGATCTCGCGGTTGAGCGCCTGCCGGTTGGTCCGGTTCGCCTCGTTGTCGCCGAAGGCACGCGCCGGCCCGTTGCCCTGCGTCCGGCCGAGCTCGACGAGCCGGGTGCGGAAGACCACGAACTGCTTCAGGTTCGCGTCGGCCCGCTCGAACACCTCGCGCTGGTCGGGGGTGACGAGGCGGCGCCAGTCGCCCATCACGACCTCCATCTGCCGGAGGTTCTGGACCAGCAGGTCGCCGAACCGGTTGATGGCGGCCGGGTCGGTCGACATGTAGATGCCGCGGCTCTCCATCACGACGGCGTTGATCAGCCCGTTGAGGCGTTCGGACTGGACCGCGCGTTCGCCCACCTGCCGCATCCGGATCGTCATGTCGTCGTAGACCGAACCGGCGTAGATGCCGACCCCCGCGACCGCGACGCTCACCAGCGCCATCAGCCCGACGATCACGTTGATGCGCCCGGCAACGCCGAGTGATCCCCGTCCTGCCCTCGCCATCGCACCACTCCTCGTCCGTGCCGGAAGATCGATCGAGGGGGGACGCTAGGGCCGAAGGATGAATTTTGCGTAAGTCACGGGATCGTTTCGGTGGCGACCGCACGCGGGCGCGCGGCGAAGGCCGGGACGATCGCGGTCGCCGGGCCTTGGATCCGCTCGGCGAAGAGCGACGCTCCCTCCGAGGGCTCGAGGTTGAGTTCGACCGTGTGCGCCCCGCCCGCCCGGGCCTCCTGCACGAAGCCGGCGGCGGGCCGGACCCGGCAGGGCGTCAGGCGGACGGGTCGGCACGGGTGGCTCCTCCGGGCGGGCGACGGAGGAGAGGTCAGCCCGCGGCGGCGCGGGACCGAAGCGCCGCCGGGGGCCGACCCTCAGGGGCCCCGGCCGGGGGGGCCGACCGTCACCGCACGAGCGTGCCCGACGGGAGCGACGTGGTCGGCCCGGTGGACCCCGCGCCGGTGGCGGGGGCGGACCCGCGGTCGTTCACCACCACCTCGACGCGGCGGTTCTGCTGGCGGCCGTCGACGCTGGCGTTGCTGGCCACGGGCTGGGCCGCGCCGAGGCCCCGCGTCACGATCCGGGTGGGATCGATGCCGGCGCGCAGCAGTTCGCGCTGCACCGCCCGGGCCCGCGCCTCGGACAGGCGCAGGTTCGTCCGCGACGATCCGGTCGCGTCCGTGTGCCCCTCGATCTCGATGGTGGCCGAGGGGTTCTGGCGCAGCACGTCCGAGAGCTGGGCCAGCCGGTTCGTCGCCCCGGCGGTCAGCCTGGCGCTGCCGGTGGCGAACAGGACGTCGCCGACCGTCACGACGTAGCCGCGGCTCGTCTGCCGGGCCTGCAGCGCCGCCAGCTGCCGCTCGAGCTGCACGTTGCGCGCCTCTGCGCGGGCGGTGCCGGCCCCCTCCACCACGCTGCGCGCGTCGGCCGCCCGGGCGACGGCCCGCGCGATGCCGACACGCTGCTGGGTGAGATAGGCGAGGTGATCGACCTCCGGCCCGTTCCCGTCCTCCCGCTGGATCGCCTCGGCGCGGCGAAGTGTCTCCTCCGCGCGGCGGATCTCGAGCGGAGCGACGGAGGCGACCTGGGGGTCGGAGGCGGCGGTCTGGTAGACCGAGCGCGCCTGCTGGAGGGCGGGGCCGGGCGGGGCGGCGGTCCCGCAGGCGGCGAGGGCGAGAAGGCCGAGGACGGCCGGCGCCGTGGCGACGATGCGCATGGTGAACTCCCTGGGACGAGGACGGAGGCCGTCAGAAGGGGCTGCGGGGGGCGGTGACGTCGCCCCTGGGACCGGCGTCGCCCGGCCCGGGGATGGTGACGCCCGACCCGGGGATGGTGACGCCCGACCCGGATCCGGCCGGCATCGGGGCGCGGGCACCCGGAGCGACCCCCGGCGGGGCGCGCAGGGCCCGCATGTCCTGCTGCACCGTCCGCGCGGCCTCCTCCGCGGCCCCGCCGCGGGCGCGGGCGGCGGCCAGTTCGGCGTCGACCTGCGCCTGCTCGGCCAGGCGGCGGGCGCGTTCGTAGTCGCCCTCGGCGCTGGCGGTCCGGGCGGCGTTCAGCTTGTCGCGGGCGGTCTGGAACTCGACCGGCGAATAGCGCATCGCCCCGGCCTGCTCGGCCGCGGTCACGGCCTGCGCCCCGGCGCCGAGCTGCGCCTGGGGAGGCTCGCCGCCGGAACAGGCGGCGAGGCCGCACACGAGGGCGATCGCGAGGGGCGTTCGGATGGGCGGCATGGGACGTCTCCGGTGTTGTGGACGCACCGGGAACGGTCGAGCGGCCGGAAGGATCAACCGGGACCCGCGGAACTCGCGGGATCCCCGGGTCTCGCGCACGGGCTGTCCGCCCGCCCGTCGACGGATCGGCCGCGCGGCTCACTGCGGTGACGGTCTTCTGCGTCCCGGTGTCCCTTCCCCCTACGGCCCCGTGGCACGGTCCGTCGTGACGTCGCGCCATGCGGCGGGCGCGTGTCCGGTCACCTCGCGAAAGGCCCGATAGAAGGCCGATCGCGAATTGAAGCCCGCCTCGACCGCGATGTCCGCGACGCTCGCGTCCGAGGTCTCCAGAAGGCGCTTGGCCTCTTCGACCCGGTGCCGGTTCACGTGCTCGAAGAAGCTCGTCCGCAGCTTTCGGGTGAAGGTCTGGGACAGTTGGCTCTCGCCCACCCCCGTCCGCTGCGACAGCTTGGCGAGAGTCAGGTTCGCGTCGAGGTGCATCCGCTCCCCGACGAAGGCGGTCTCTATGCG
>JBIJED010000298.1:0-4606 GCA_044343785.1 Azospirillales bacterium
CGCGCCGGCGGTCCCGGGACCCCGTGTCCCGCCGGAACCGAGGGGAGACGTCGGATGCTCAGCGGATTCCTGTCCAACGACGCCAACGACGATCATGCGGAGCGGGAGGCGATCGGACGGTCGCACGCGGTGATCGAGTTCGGTCTGGACGGCACGGTCCGGACGGCCAACCAGAACTTCCTGTCGGTGATGGGTTACGGTCTCGACGAGATCCGCGGCAAGCATCACCGGATGTTCGTCGATGCGGCCGAGGCCAGGGCGTCCGAATACGGCGCCTTCTGGCTGCGCCTCGCGGCCGGCGAGGCGCAGACGGCCGAGTTCCGCCGGATCGGGAAGGGCGGGAGGGAGGTCTGGATCCAGGCGTCCTACGACCCCGTGCTCGATCGCCGTGGCAGACCCTACAAGGTGGTCCAGTTCGCGACCGACATCACGGCGCGCAAGCTCCACGCCGTCGATCTGGAGGGCCAGATCGCCGCCCTGAACCGCTCGCAGGCGATCATCCACTTCGATCTCGACGGCACGATGGTGGACGCCAACGAGAACTTCCTCGGCACGCTCGGCTACCGGATGGACGAGATCGTGGGCCGCAAGCACGCGATGTTCGTCGACCCGTCCGAGCGCGACGGGCCGGAGTACCGGGCGCTCTGGGACGATCTGCGTGCCGGTCGCTTCCGGACCGCCGAGTACAGGCGCATCGGCAAGGGCGGCAAGGAGGTCTGGATCCAGGCCACCTACAATCCGATCCTCGACCCGGCCGGCCGGCCGCTGAAGGTCGTGAAGTTCGCCACCGACATCACGTCGGTCGTCATGGAGCGCAAGCGCCGGGCCGATCTCGGCCGGGACGTCGCCGAGGGGCTGGACGCCATCGACGGCGCCATCTCGGTCACGACCGCGCGCGCCTCGGCCGCCGCCGCCGGCGCCACGGAGGTGACCTCGAACGTCGAGACGGTCGCCGCCGCGAGCGAGGAACTCTCCTCCTCGATCGCCGAGATCAGCCACCAGACGGCGGTTGCGTCGAAGACGTCGCACACCGCGACCGAGGAGGTGCAGCGTGCGAACGAGACGATGACGAGCCTCGTCGGCGCCGTCGGGCGGATCGGGGCCGTCGCCAACCTGATCCGGTCGATCGCGAGCCAGACCAACCTGCTGGCCCTCAACGCCACGATCGAGGCGGCCCGGGCGGGCGAGGCCGGCAAGGGCTTCGCGGTCGTCGCCGGCGAGGTGAAGAGCCTCGCCACCCAGACCACCCACGCGACCGAGGACATCGCCGACCAGATCGCCGCCGTTCAGTCGGCGACCGACGACGCGGTGCGGGCCATCGGCGTCATCAGCGGCGTGATCGAGCAGATCTCCCACGTCTCCGGCACGATCGCCGCGGCGGCCGAACAGCAGAACGCCGTCACCCGCGACATCTCGGCCAACATGCAGTCGGTGGCCGAGGCGGTGGCGACGGTGGGCCGCGACCTGAGGGAGATCGCGGACGCCTGCCGCACGGCCGGGCGGTCGACCCGCGACGTCAAGACCGCGGCCGCGGCCATGACGGGCTGACGCGCCCGCTTGCGGCAGGGCGGCGGCGGGCGCCATCATCGGGCGCGGTGCGGGACGATCGTCCCGCACCGGACCTCCTGGAGACGACGGCCCCCCGCATGCCCCTCATCCGCATCACCGAGCCGCGGAGCGGCCTCGACGTCCGCGCGCGCCTGCTCGACGACCGCGCCCCGGCGAACGCCGCCTTCCTGCGGCGCTATGCCGAAGGGGCGCGCGCCGTCCCCTCGATCCACGCGATGTGGACGGGGCCGGAGATTTCCTGCCCGGTGCCGGACGCCCATCTCGACGACGCGGACCGCGCGGCCGGCCTGCCGCTGGAGAACGCGACGCTGAACCCGCTTCCGGGCGACGTGGTGCTCGCCTACGTGCCGCCGCGGGTCTGGGGCGGATCGCCGACGGCGATCTTCGACATCGGCCTGTTCTACGGCCCCGGCGGGCGCATGCTGTTCCCCATCGGCTGGCACGCCGGCAGCGTGACGGCCAAGGTCCTGCCGGAGGACCTCGATCCCTTCGCCGCCGCCTGCGGCGCCATCCGGCGCACCGGCGCCTGCGAGGTCACCTTCTCGCTCGTCGAGGGCTGAGGCGTGGCCGCGCCGACCGGGGGGCTGGGCGCCGCCGCCGTCCGCGACGTCGTGGAGCTGCACGCCGTCTTCGTCGACTGGTTCGCCGGCCGGCGGGCCGCGGACGGCCGGGCCCGCATGGAGGCCTCGCTCGGCCCCGGCTTCTTCCAGATCCCGCCGGACGGGCGCCCCCTCGACCGGGAGACCGTGGTGACCTGGCTCGCCGGCATGTTCGGCCGCCGGCCGGACACGGGCATCGTCATCCGCGACCCCGTCGTCCTGTCCGAGACGGACGAGACCGCCGTCGTCCTCTACGTCGAGCGGCACGAACCCGCGGGCGGCCCGCCGACGGAACGCTGGTCGACGGCGCTGTTCGAGCGCTGGCCGGCGGCCCCGAACGGCGTGCGCTGGCGGTCCGTGCAGGAGACGTGGCGACCGGCGTGAGGGCCCTCAGCGCGTCCGCGTCACCTTCGACAGGTGCCGCGGCTCGTCGGGGTCGAGGTCGCGGGCGAGGCTGAGGCGGACGGCGATCGGATAGAACGCCTGGACCGCCAGGATCGGGTCGAGTGCGGGGTGCAGCGGGGGCGGCAGGCGGACCGCGACGTCGGCCAGCGCCAGCACCGCCGCGACGTTCGAGAGCACCACCAGACGCGCCCCCGCCGCCTTCAGCCGGCGCGCGGTCTCGACGACGCTGGCGGCCGCCGGATCCTCGATCGCGACGACGACGACCGGGAAGCCGGGCTCCACCAGCGTCACCGGCCCGTGCAGGAACTCGGCCGCGCTGAAGGGCTCCGCGTGGATCGCGCAGGTCTCCTTGAACTTGAGGGCCATCTCCTGCGCGATCGGGAAGGCGAGGCCGCGGGCCAGCGTCACGAGGCCGTCGACCCCCCGCAGCGCCTCGACCGCAGCGCCGCCGTCGACCTCGCCCGCGGCCCGGAGCGCGTCCGGCAGGCGGACGAGGGCCGCCGCGAGGCCGTCGGCGTCCGCGAGCGCCGCGGTGAGGGCGGCCATGGCGGTCACGGTGGTCACGAAGCTCTTGGTCGCCGCCACCGCGCGCTCGGGCCCGGCGCGCAGCGGGACCGGGTGCGTGACGAGGCCCGCGAGCGGCGACGCGGCGTCGTTGACCAGCGCCGCGGTGAGCGCGCCGGCGTCCGTCGCCGCCCGCATCACCGCGAGGAGATCGGGGCTCTGGCCCGACTGGGAGACCGCGAGGGCGAGGGCGCCGCGCATCCGCATCGCGGCTCCGTAGACGGTGACGACCGAGGGGGCCGCCGACGCCGTCACGAGACCGAGCCGCGTCTCGAACAGATAGCGCGCGAAGGCCGAGGCATGGTCGGAACTGCCGCGGGCGACCGTGACGGCGAACGGGGGCGCCGCCGCCCGGACCGCATCGGCGAGCGCGCCGATCGGCCCCGATCCGGGGCCGAGCAGGTCCGCCACCCGGTCCGGTGCCTCCTGCGCCTCGGTCAGCATGAGAGGGACGGGTCGATCGGCCATCGGTGGGCTCTCCGCGGACGGAAACGGGGCGGCCATCGGCCACACCGTCCCCATCAACAATCCAATGCGACGCTCAGTGCAACACGCTCGGCCCCGTCGCCGGCTTCGGCGCGGCGGCGATCGCGAAGCCGATCGGCGGCCGGGACGGTGCCTTGAACCCGACGCGGCCGTCGGTCTCGACCGGCGTGCCGTCGAGGTCGAGCCGACCGTCGACGACCCCGAAGCGCCACGTTCCGTCCGTGGGGGCGAGCCCGTCGATCAGCCGTTCGGCGATCGGGTCCTCCACCAGCGCCTGCACCACCCGGCGCAGCGGCCGGGCGCCGAAGGCGGGATCCCAGCCGAGGTCGGCGATCCGGTTCCGCGCCGCCGCGTCCACGGCGATCGCGTGGCCCTGCTCGGCCAGCTTGGCCGCGACCCGGGCGATCTGGACGTCGACGATCCGGCCGATCTCCGGACGCCCGAGCCGCCGGAACAGCAGCACGTCGTCCAGCCGGTTCACGAACTCCGGCCGGAAGGCGGCGCGCAAGGCCCGCATCACCTCGTCCCGGGCGTTCTCGACCGGCTCCTCCTCGCGCAGCTCCGCGATCGCCTCCGCACCCACGTTCGACGTCATGATCAGGACGAGGTGGCGGAAGTCCGCCGTCCGGCCCTGGCCGTCGGTCAGCCGCCCGTCCTCCAGCACCTGGAGGAGCAGGTTGTGCACGTCCGGGTGCGCCTTCTCGATCTCGTCCAGCAGCAGCACCTGATAGGGCCGCCGCCGCACGCGCTCGACCAGCGTCCCGCCGTCGTCGTAGCCGACGTAGCCCGGGGGCGCGCCGACCATCCGCGACGCCGTGTGCCGCTCCATGTACTCCGACATGTCGATGCGGGTGAATGCCTCGGCGTCGTCGAAGAGCGTGGCCGCGAGCGCGCGGGCCAGTTCGGTCTTGCCCACCCCGGTCGGCCCGAGGAACAGGAACGAGCCCACGGGCCGGTTGGCGTCCTTCAGCCCGGCCCGGGCC
>JBIJED010000299.1:0-4602 GCA_044343785.1 Azospirillales bacterium
GCTTGACCTGCACGTCGTAGAGGCTGTCGGGCGAGACCGTCAGCCCGAGCCGCCGCTCGATCTCCTGCGCGAGGCGCCGCTTGTTCGCCCGCTTGGCGCGGCGGAACTCCTCGCGGAAGACGGGATCGTCGGCCTTCGGCGCCAGCGCGGACAGCTGCGTCAGGTCGCGGATCCAGCCCTTGCCGATGCGCGAGGTGATCAGACCGGCCAGCTGCGGGTTCGCCTGCACCAGCCATCGGCGGGGCGTGATGCCGTTGGTCTTGTTGGTGATCCGGTCCGGGAACTCGGCGTGGAGGTCGGAGAACACCGTCTTCTTCATCAGCTCGGTGTGAAGGCGGGAGACGCCGTTCACCTTGTGGCTGCCGATGAAGGCGAGGCTGCCCATGCGCACCCGCCGGTCGCCGTGCTCGTCGATCAGCGACAGGCGCGAAAGGCGGGCGTCGTCCGCCCCCTTCGCCCGGACCCGGGCCAGGAAGCGGGCGTTGATGTCGTAGATGATCTGCATGTGGCGGGGCAGGACCCGCTCGACGAGGCGGACCGGCCACGCCTCCAGCGCCTCCGGCAGGAGCGTGTGGTTGGTATAGCCGAAGACGCGCTGGGTGATCGCCCAGGCGTGGTCCCACTCCAGATCGTGGTTGTCGACCATCTGGTGCATCATCTCGGCGATGCCGAGCGCCGGGTGCGTGTCGTTCAGCTGGATCGCCGTCTTGTCGGGCAGCGCGTCGAAGCCGCGGTGGTGCTGCTGGAACCGGCGCAGGATGTCCTGCAGCGAGGCCGAGACGAAGAAGTACTCCTGCTTGAACCGCAGCTCGCGCCCGCTCTCCGTCGCATCGTTGGGATAGAGGACGCGTGACAGGTTCTCCGACAGCACCTTCTGCTCGACGGCCTTCATGTAGTCGCCGTCGTTGAAGTGGCCGAAGTGGAAGTCGCGCGTCGCCCGGGCCGACCAGAGGCGGAGCGTGTTGATCGTCTCGCCGCCGAAGCCGACGACCGGCGTGTCGAACGCCATCGCGAGCACGCGTTCGGTATCGACCCAGCGATAGCGGCGCCGTCCGTCCGGCTCGCGCACCTCCTCCACCCGCCCATGGAACTGGACCGGGTAGAGGACCTCCGGCCGCGGGAACTCCCACGGGTTGCCGAACTGCAGCCAGTGCTCCGGGTACTCGACCTGCCAGCCGTGCTCGAACCGCTGCTCGAACAGGCCGAACTCGTAGCGGATGCCGTAGCCGTAGCCGGGCAGCCCGAGGGTCGCCATGCTGTCGAGGAAGCACGCGGCGAGGCGCCCGAGGCCGCCGTTGCCGAGCGCGGCATCCGGCTCGGCGTTCAGCACCTCGTCGAGGGAGAGCCCGATGTCCGCGAGCGCGCGCCGACACTCCTCCTGGATGCCGAGGTTCGAGAGCGCGCTGTGCAGAAGCCGCCCGATCAGGAATTCGAGGGAGAGATAGTAGACCCGCTTCGTATCCTGCTGATAGGCGGCGCGCGTCGTGTCCATCCAGCGATCGACGACCCGGTCCCGGACGGCGAGCGCCACGGTGTTGAACCAGTCGCGCCGCGTGGCCGCCGGCACGTCCTTGCCCACGGAGTAGGTGAGCCACTCCAGGAAGGAGCGCTTGAGCGCCTCGACGTCCAGCGCCTTGTGCTCCAGTTCCCTCGAACCGTGAACCGCGTCCATGGCAAACCCGTGCGCCGTTTGTCGGGCCGCCGGTGCGGCCGCCCCCTCAGTCGCACAGCATAACCCACGGCCCCCCGGCGGCGACACCGGCTTGGTCGCACCCGTCGGAGGCGACTCGGACGGCGGCTCGTGGGAAATCCGTGGCCGACCTGCGCCGTGAACGGGCGCGTGATCCGATTCCCCCCGGAAACCGCACGTATCGACCGGCGCGCACACGGGGCGTCCTCCCGGCTCACGGTGCGTCCGCCCCTACCGAAGTCCGGTGAATCCACGACGAAGGTCAGTCGCTCACCGCGAACTCGTCGCGGAACACCTCGGTTCCGGGTCGCGTTGTCCGACCATCGTGGCGGGAAGGACACAGGAAAGGACGAAAGAGACGTTCGTCATCTGCCTTCAATCCTCCCGGTACCTGCGACAGACCCGATGCGCCCCCGGTCCGGCCCTTCCGGCGCCGACGGGCCCGTTCGACCGATGGATCGAGGAGACGATCATGGCCTATTCCTTCACGGCCGAACTGCTCACCTGCATCCCGAGCCTGACCCGCTACGCCTGCAAGCTGACCCGCGACGCGAACGCGGCCGAGGACCTCGTGCAGGACTGCCTCGCCCGCGCCCTCTCCCGCCAGGACCGGTTCGAACCGGGCACGAACATGCAGGCGTGGCTGACGACGATGCTCAGGAACATCCACTTCAACAACCTCCAGCGCGACCGCCACATGACCAAGGTGGAGCTCTGGGACAGCGCGGGGCAGGTCGAGGCGACACAGATGTCGCGCCTGCACATGCGCGACGTGAACCGGGCCTTCGGGCGGCTCACCGCGTCCCAGCGCAGCGTGGTCCGCCTCGTCGCGATCGAGGGCAGGCCCTACCAGGAGGCAGCCGACACGCTGAACGTCTCCATCGGGACGATCCGGTCGCGTCTGTGCCGTGCGCGCGAACGGCTGAACACCCTGATCGCCGCCTGACGTCCGCGGCCCCCCATCGAACTCCGTCCCGCCGCCGGGGTGCGGCACCGGGTCCGCCATGGAGCGGCCGTCGTCGGACGCGAGGGCGACGAGGCGGGTCGCACGCCGCTGGAACCTGCGTGCCGTCGCGGTCGTTTCGTCGACCACCATCGCCGGTTCGAGCGGCCCGGGGGTGGTTTCGACGCAGCGAACGACGGGGCCACCGTGCCGCCGCTTGTTCGCCGGACCCGGATCGACCATGTACTCCGACAACAAAATCGATCGTTTCCGGTCATGGACGGTTGGCCCGATGGCGACGAAGCGCCCGAGCGCGGACGATGTCAGCGCCGACGAGATCAACGATTTCGTCGACGGCGCCGCATCGGCGGACGCCCGGCGGCGCATCGCCGAGGGGCTCTTGCGCGATCCGGACGCGAACGCGCGGATGCGGTTCCATCGCCAGCAGGTGAAGGAGCTGCAACGTCTGTACGACGGCGTCCTCGACGAGCCGATGCCCGATCGGCTGGCCGACCTCGTCCGCAGGGCCCGCGGGACCGACGCGGGAGAGTGATCGACCGCCGGCCGGCGCGTCCCGACCCTGCGTCGGTAGACGTTGCCGTCGCCGGAAACGCGTTGCATGTTGGGTCCGCGGCGGTGAGCCGTGTCGTCAGAGCTCTCGTCTCCCGGCAGGCCGCCTCCTTTGTCCGTCATCGTGTCCCAGCGCCCCACACGACAGAACCTGCGCGAGATCGGCCCGGTGCTTCTGTTCCGGGGCCGTCAGGGCGAGCGTTGGCGGCTGTCGGCACTGTTCATCCTGCGGGGGGAGACGGAGCCGCAGGACCTGGAGGTGGAAGGCATCCGGCTTCCGGTTCCGCCGCGCTTCATCGGCCGGCTTCCGGGGCGCACCGCGTGGCGGTTCGACTTCGCCGTCGCGCGGACCGGCGAGGACCGGCGGATCTCCTACGGCCTCCTGGGTGAGGACGAACGGTGGCGCTTCACGGTACCGGCGCTCGACCAGCCGCCCCGGCTCGCCTACGCGAGCTGCAACGGGTGCGAGGACGAGACCGTCTTCTCCTCCAGCGGGATGCGCCGGAACTCCCTGTGGGCCGACCTTCTGCGCCAGCATCGCCGCCAGCCGTTCCACGTCCTGCTGATGGGTGGCGACCAGGTCTACGCCGACGGCGTCTGGCAGGCGCATCCGGCGCTGGCGGAATGGTGGGGCCTCCCGACCCGGCGAAAGGCGGACGTGCCCTTCGACGAGGCGATGGCGGGGGCCACGGTCCGCTTCTACGCCGACCTCTACACGGGCCTCTGGCGACAGGCCGAGGTGGCGGCGGTGCTCGCCTCCACCCCGTCGATCATGATGTGGGACGACCACGACATCTTCGACGGCTACGGCTCCCACCCCGACGCCATCCGCAACACCCCGGTCTATCAGGGCGTGTTCGCCGTGGCACGGCGGCACTTCGCGCTTTTCCAGCTGGGGTCGAACCTCGACGACCTGCCCGACAGCGTCTGGGGCCGGGGGCTCGGGAACTTCACCCAGGGGTTCGTGTGCGACGGCCTCGGCATCCTGTCGCTCGACCTGCGCTCCGAGCGGGAGCCGAAGTCCGTCCTCGGCGCACGGACCTGGGCCGACCTGCCCGTCTGGCTGGACCGGTTCGCCGGCTGCCGGCACCTCCTCGTGATGTCGAGCGTGCCCGTCGCCTTCCCGTCGCTGCGGTGGATGGAGCGGCTGATCAACCTGCTGCCCGGACAGGCGCGCTACGAGGACGACCTGCGCGACCAGTGGGTGAGCCCCGCGCACCGCGACCAGCATCGACGCCTGCTCGGCCACCTCGGCGACCATGCGGTCGGGCGCGACTGCCGGGTCGCGGTGCTGTCCGGGGAGGTGCACCTGGCGCACGCCGGCGTGATGCGGACGCGCGGGCGAACCTTGTGGCAGCTCACCTCCTCCGGGATCGTCCATCCCCCGCCGCCGCAGGCC
>JBIJED010000300.1:0-4589 GCA_044343785.1 Azospirillales bacterium
AAGTTCAGCGGGACGAGGATGCGGGCGAGGCCCTGGAGGACCGCGTTCGCCGCCGCCGCCGGGACGGTGCCCGCCGCGACCCTGGCCGCGAAGCCGGCGAGCGCCGCGTCGAGCCCGTCGATCGCCACCTCGACCGGGGCGAGGTCGAACAGGTCGCCCATGGTGGCGGCATAGCGGCCGAGCGTCGCCCTGAACTCCGCCGTCGTGGCCCGCCAGTCGAAGGGCAGCACCTCGGCGTTCGCGATCCGCAGCGTCGAGAGCAGGTAGACCTTGATGTCCGTCTCGAGGATCGTCCTGTCCGCGATCTCGATCGTGTCGTTCTCGGTGTGCCAGGCGATGTTCGCCCCGCAGCCCGACACGTCGTAGTAGCCCTTCTCGACCCGCAGGTCGTCGGGCATGGTCGAGCTCAACATGTAGAAGCTTGAGATGCCGATGTTGTTGAAGCTGTAGTCGCCCGCCTGATTCGGGCGCTTGGGCTTCATCGGCTTGCCGGCCCCGTCGCGGATGGCGCCCTCGACCAGCGCCAGCGTCTCCGACATGGTCGTGGTCTGGTGATAGCTGGTCGCCCAGCGGCAGCCGGGGCTGTCGCAGTTGATCTGGGCGACGCAGCCCTCGTCGAGATCCAGCGCGAAGGCGTCGGCGTACCAGGTGGACCCGGCGTAGCGACCCGTCGAATGGCCGGGCCACCACGCGATGCGCACAGACCGGCGCAGGTCGGCGCGGTTGGTCCAGAAGATGCGGGCGAGTTCGAGCAGCGTGGCGTCGCCGGTGGCGTTGTCGCCCACGCCCACGTCCCAGCTGTCGTAATGGCCGTGGACGAAGACGAAGCTGTCGGGCTCGACGGCACCGGGGATGCGGACCTCGGGCACCTTCTGGACGTACCAGCCCTCGATCATCTCGGTCCGGATGGTCGCCGTGCCGCCCGCGGCCGCGATCGCCTTCAGCGCCTCGCCGCTCGCCTTGTTGACGGCGACGACGGGGATCTTCGGCTTGCGCGGCAGGTCGTCGAGGTCGGGGCTGCCCCAGATCGTGGTGCAGGTCCCCCAGTGGATGTCGACGCCGGGGTTGATGGCGATGAGGCCGGCGCCACCCCATTCCTCGACCAGCTGGGTCAGGGCCGGATTGCCGAAGCCCTCGGTCACGAGGATGCGGCCCTTCAGCTTGGCGGTGACGGCGGCCAGCTCGCTCTCCGGCCGGCCGAACAGCTCGGTCACGCTCTTGGAATAGGAGCGCAGCGCCTTCTGGTTGGCGGGCATGTAGACCAGCTCGCCCGCGAAGCCGTCGGGCACCGAGAGGCTCATCGACGGGGCCTTGGCCCGGTGCGTGACGCCGCCCGCCTCGACCGAGGCGGTGACCGGGATGGAGAGGTAGATCTCCGGCGCGTGGACCGTCACCGGCACGCCGAGCGCGCGCAGCCGCTCCGCGATCATGTCGGCGGCCGTGTTCACGTCCTCGGGACGCCAGCGCGGATGGCGCGAGAACGCCTCCACCAGCTCCCAGGGCGCGGCCATCGACAGGTCCGCGAGCATCTTCCTCTCGACCGCCGCCGTGCCGTCCTTCGTCGTCATCGCCGTCCTTCTCCGTTCCCCTCGGAATGCCATGCCGGTGGCGCGCGGAACCGCGCCGATCCGCCGGTCCGTTTTTCAACAGACGAAAAAGGAGTTTACCTGATGTGATTCCTAGGACAATCTTTTCGACGATCGATGGGCCGTCGGGCGGAGAACGATCCGACGGACAGGGACCGGCGCGAACGGGAGAGGGACATGAAGGCAGCGTCTCAGGGTGTGTCGGCCGGCGGCTGGTGCCGTCGCGCGGTGATGGCGGGGGCCAGCGCGTTCGTGCTGGGCGCGTCGCTCCTCGGGTTCGCGGGGGCGGCGGAGGCCCAGCAGGCGGGCGACCGGATCCGCAAGATCGTGCTGGTCACGGCGCCCCAGGCGGGCGACCCGCAGGAGTTCCAGGCCGCCCAGCTGATCGGGCAGGAGTGGCGCAAGCTCGGCCTCGACGTCGAGGTGCGCGCGATGACGCGCCAGCAGCTGACCGACTACGTCTGGCAGAGCCGCGACAAGTGGGACGCCACGATGTGGCGCATGGTCGGGCGGCCGGAGCGGTCGGACCCGGACGAGCTGATCTTCAACCTCTTCCATTCCACGACGGCGCGGGCCGGCTTCAACTTCGTGGGCTACAACAACCCCGCCTACGACCAGATCGCCGAGGCCCAGCGCCGCGAGGTCGACGTCGCCGCCCGCAAGCGGCTGATCACCGAGGCGCAGCAGGTCATCGCGCGCGACACGCCCTACGTCTTCCTCGTCCATCCCAAGAACAACATCGCCTATCTGAAGTCGGTTTGGGACCCGAAGACGATCGTCGACCAGGGCGGCATCGGCATCCGCAACTTCTGGACCTTCGTGAACGCGGCCCCGGTCGGCACGCAGAAGGACATGGTCCTGTTCAGCGCCGACCTGCTGGTCGCCATCAACCCGCTCTACATCTCCGGCGGTTCGGACAGCTGGATCACCGACCTCGTCTGGGACCGGCTGATGCGCGTGGGCCCGGACGGCCTGCCGACGCCGTGGTCGGCGAGCGAGGTGAAGTGGGTCGACGGCCAGACCCTCGACGTCACGCTGCGCCCCGGCCAGAAGTGGCATGACGGCCGGCCGATGACGGTCGAGGACGTCATCTTCTCGTTCGAGGCGGTCGCGGGCGACGAGTCGCCCATGTACAAGCCCTTCGTCAGCAACATCGCGTCGATCGAGAAGGTCAGCGAAAGCGTCGTCCGTTTCAAGCTGAAGACGGCGTCCGCCTCGTTCCTCACCTCGACGCTGGCCAAGATCAACCTCGTGCCCAAGCACGTCTGGGAGCCGATCCTGAAGGATCTGGCGAACTCGCCCCAGAACGCCGAGAGCCACCAGGAGCGCCAGCCGATCGGCTCGGGTCCCTTCAAGGTCGCGCGCTTCGCGCTCACCGAGGAGGTCGTGCTCGAGAAGAACGCCGACCATTGGTCGGCGCCCAAGATGGACCGCTGGATCCTGCGCATCGTCACCAACCAGGAGGCGGCGCTGGGCATGCTGCGGCGCGGCGAGGTCAACTTCCTCTCCGACTACCGCGGCGACCCGAAGATCCTCGACGACCTCGCGCGGCAGAACACCAACGTCGAAATCGCGTCCTCGATCGACATGGGCTTCCGCTTCGTCGGCCTGAACAACCGCCGTCCGCCCTTCGACGACGTGAAGTTCCGGCAGGCGCTGTCGCTCGCCATCAACCGCAACCTGATGGTCCAGGCGGCGTGGAACGGCTATGCGGTGCCGTCGGGCTCGGTCGTGTCGCCGGCGCTGGCCGCCTGGCACGTCGCCTCGATCACCCGTGCCAACCTGGACGAGGCGAAGAAGACGCTGGCCGACGCCGGCTACCCGGTCGTCCAGAACCGCCTGCACTATCCGGCGGGCAAGCGCGAGACCCTGACCGCCGAGTGACGGTCGGATCTTCGGCGGGGGGTGCCGTCCGCGGCGTCCCCCCGTCCGTCTCCTTCTCCGCCCATTCCGTCTTCCGTCGCAGGGGCCGTCCTGGATGCCGCGCATCGTCACGCGACTTCTGCACATGCTCCTCGTCCTCTGGGCGGTGGCGACGATCCTGTTCCTGATGTTCCGGCTGATGCCGGGCGATCCGACGCTCGCCTACATCGACACCACCTTCTCGGCCGAGCAGCGCCAGCAGCTCCTCGTCATGTTCGGCCTCGACCGGCCGCTGCACGAGCAGTACCTCATCTATCTGTGGAACCTGCTGCAGGGTGAACTCGGCACCTCGTTCCATTACAAGCGCCCGGTGCTCGACCTCGTTCTGAGCGTCCTGCCGAACACGGTCGTCCTCACCTTCGTCTCGCTCCTGCTCGCCTACATCTTCGGCGTGCTCGTCGGCGCGTGGCTCGCGTGGCGGCGGGGAAGCTGGCTCGAGGGCGTGGTGATCCCGTCGGTGCTGGCGCTGCGCGCGGCGCCCGAGTTCTGGCTGGGCATGGTTCTGCTCGCCACGCTCGGCTTCGGGCTCGGCATCTTCCCGTCGGGCGGCGCCAACAGCCCCGGCGCCAACTTCTCCAGCGAGTGGGCGCGGATCTTCTCGCTCGACTACGCCCAGCACCTCGTCCTGCCCACGCTCACCCTCTTCCTCTATCTCCAGGGCCTGCCGCTCCTTCTGATGCGGTCGAACATGCTGGAGGTGATGCAGGAGGACTTCATCATGATGGCCCGCATGAAGGGGCTGTCGGAGCGGTCGATCATGCTGCGCCACGCCGCGCGCAACGCGATGCTGCCGGTGGTGACGGCCTTCGCGCTGGGCTTCGGCGGATCGATCGGCGGCAACGTGGTGGTGGAGAGCGTCTTCAGCTGGCCCGGGCTCGGGCGGCTCCTCGTCAACGCGGTCGCGGGCAACGACTATCCCTTGGCGCAGGGCGCCTTCCTTCTGATCACCATGTTCCTGGTCGTCATGAACTTCGTGGCCGACCTCCTCTATTCCGCCCTCGACCCGCGGGTGTCCCATGGCTGAGGCCGCCGTCGCCGCTCCCGCCGCGGCCGCCGGACGGCGGTTCCGCCTGCCCAAGG
>JBIJED010000301.1:0-4579 GCA_044343785.1 Azospirillales bacterium
CGTAGTTGAGCGACCCCGTCGCGGGGTCGAGCGCGAACACGGCGTAGAGCGCCCGCGGAAAGAGGGAGAGCGTGAGGTAACCGTGGGCGACCGTCCCGCCGAAGGGACCCTCGCGGGCCGCACGCGCCCGGTCGACGTGGATCCACTGGTCGTCGCCCGTGACGGCGGCGAAGGCGTCGATCGTCGCCTGCGTGACGGTCACCGGCGGCCCCTCGCCCAGGTCGCGGCCCACCGCGGCCACAAGATCGTCCACCGTCGCGAACCGCGCCATCGTCCCTGCCCTTCCGACCGACGATCCTGTCCGAGAGTAGCGTGCGGGCCCCGCCGCTTCACCATCGTCGGATCGGGATGTGCGGGCGGGCGCCGGGGGTGTAGGGTCGCCGGCATCCCCCATCCCCGTGCCCGGGTTCGACCGATGCGACTGCGCTGGACCGAGGAACAGATCGCCTTCCGCGCCGAGGTGCGCGCCTGGATGCGCGCGAACGTGCCGCTGGAGATGCGCCGCGCGACGGTGGAGGGCCGGCGCCTGCCCAAGGCGGTGCAGGTCGCCTGGCAGAAGGCGCTGCACGGGCGCGGCTGGATGGCGCCGCACTGGCCGGTCGAACACGGCGGAACCGGCTGGGACCCCGTCCGCATCCACATCTTCGAGGACGAGATGGCGGCCGCCGGCGGCGCACCCCCGGTGCCCTTCGGCGTGGGCATGGTGGGCCCCGTGATCGTCCGCTTCGGCACCGAGGCGCAGAAGGCGCGGTTCCTGCCGCGGATCCTGTCGTCGGAGGACTGGTGGTGCCAGGGCTTCTCCGAGCCCGGCGCGGGATCGGACCTGGCGGGGCTGCGCGCCCGGGCGGATCTCGTCGACGGGCGCTGGGTGCTGAACGGCCAGAAGACGTGGACGACGCTGGCCCAGCACGCCGACATGATCTTCGTCCTCGCCCGGACCGAACCCGACGCGGCGAAGCCGCAGCAGGGCATCTCCTTCCTGCTGGTGGACATGCGGACGCCCGGGATCACCGTGCGCCCGATCGTGACCATCGACGGCGAGCACGAGGTGAACGAGGTCTTCTTCGACGACGTGTCCGTCCCGGCGGAGACCCTCGTGGGCGAGCGCGGCCAGGGCTGGACGATCGCCAGGTTCCTCTTGGGCAACGAGCGGACGGGCATCGCCCGCGTCGGCCAGTCCAAGCGCTGGCTGGAGCATCTGAAGGCGATCGCCCGCACCGAGGAGGTGGACGGGACCAAGCTGATGGACGAGCCGCGCTTCCGCGCCAAGGTGACGGCGGTGGAGACGGAGCTGATGGCGCTCGAGATCACCGCCCTGCGCATGGCGACGGCGGGATCGGGCGACGGTGACGGGGCGGCGGGCGGGGCGGCGGGCGGGGCCGGGCCCTCGATCCTCAAGATCCGCGGCAGCGAGATCCAGCAGCGGCTGACGGAACTCGTGCTGGAGGCGGTCGGCCCGGGCGCCCTGCCCTTCCAGCCGGACGCGCTGGAGCCCGGGTGGATCGGCGAACCCTTCGGCCCCGCCCACGCCGCCCCGGCGGCCCCGCACTATCTCGGCTGGCGCAAGGTCTCCATCTACGGCGGCTCGAACGAGATCCAGCGCAACATCTTGGCAAGGTCCGTCCTCGGGCTGTAGAGCTTCGACAAACATCTAACGATCGGAGCGGTCGCCCGCCCGTGGTCCGGAACCGCGCCCCCTTCGCCCTGCTCGTCGTCGTCGGCGGGCTTCTGACGGCGTCGCTGGTCGTCCTGCTCCTGCTGGGCACGCGCGCGGTGGAGCGACGGGACGCGCTCGCCTCTTCGGGGCGCGACAGCATCGCCTGGGCCGGATTCCAGCTGGGGGCCGAGCAGCTGCGCCTCGTGGACACGCTGCGCCGCCTGCGCCACGGCGAGACGGCGTGGGACGAGGCGGCGCTGCGCTTCGACGTGTTCGCGAGCCGGCTCGCGGTGGTGCGCGCCCCCTCCTACGCCGTCGCCGCGGCCGGCCGCCCGCCCTACGAACGCGGGCTGGAGGCGGTGGGCGCCTTCGTCGCCCGCTACGGCCCCGTCGTGGACGCGGGCGAGCCCGACGGCGAGACCGCCGACGCCATGCTGAGGGACGCGGTCGCGCTGCGCGGCGCCGTCCAGGACCTGTCGCTGGAATTCAGCCGGATCGGCCAGTTCCTCCTCGACGGGGACCGCGCGGACATCCGCGCCTTCTATGCCCGGGCGATCGTCGGCATCCTCACGGTCGGGCTTCTCATCGTCGCCTTCGCCGGCCTCGCCCTGTTCCTCATCTGGCGCTACGCCCGGGCGTCGCAGTCGCTCACGGTCGAGAAGGAGCGGTTCGTCAACGCGATCGAGAGCCTTTCGGACGGGTTCGTCATGTTCGACGCCGACGACCGGCTGGTGGTGACCAACGCCCGCTTCCGCGAATTCCACGCTCGCAGCGCCCGCGCGCTGGTGCCCGGCACGACGTTCGAGGGCATCATCCGCGAGGGGGCCCGCAACGGCGAGTATCCGCAGGCGGGCGACGACATCGAGGCCTTCGTGGCCGAGGCGACGGCGTGGCACCGCCGGACGGCCGGGCAGATCGAGCGGCTGCTGTCCGACGGCCGCTGGGTGCTGATCTCCGAGCGCCGCACGCCGGACGGCGGGACGGTGGGCATCCGCACCGACATCACCGTGCTCAAGCGCGCGATGGAGGATCTGGGCCGTGCGAAGGAGGCGGCCGAGGCGGCGTCCCGCGCCAAGAGCGACTTCCTCGCCGCCATGAGCCACGAGGTGCGCACGCCGATGAACGGCGTTCTGACGACGCTGAAGCTCCTCCTCTCCACCGATCTCGACCGCGAGCAGCGGGAGTTCGTGGACCTGACGCTCCAGTCGGGGAGCATCCTCCTCGACATCCTCAACGACATCCTCGACTACTCCCGCGTCGAGGCGGGGCAGCTTCCGATCGAGGCGGTCCCCACCGATCCCGCGGCGGTGATCAGCCAGCTGGTCCGCCTGTTCGAGGCGTCGGCCCGGGAGAAGGGGATCGAACTCCGGTGGGAGGCGCCGACGACGCGGCGGGACCGGCTGATGCTCGACCCGCTGCGGCTGCGCCAGATCGTCGCCAACCTCGTCGGCAACGCCATCAAGTTCACCGAGGTGGGCGAGGTCCGGGTCGATCTGACCGTCGTCCCCGGCTCGGGCGCGCACGACACCGTGGTGATCCGCGTGGTCGACACCGGGATCGGAATCGCGCCCGAGGCGCTGCCCACCCTTTTCGACCGCTTCACCCAGGCCGACGCCGGCCTCGCCCGCCGCTTCGGCGGCACGGGCCTCGGTCTCTCGATCTCCCGGGCGCTGGCGCGCCTGATGAACGGCGACGTGACGGTGGAGGCCCGGCCGGGCACCGGGAGCACCTTCGTCTGCCGCATCGTCGCCGAGCGCGCCCCGCCCGGCGCCACGGCGCCGGACGAGCCGACGATGGACGACGGCCTCGCCGCCGCGGCGCCGATCGCGGACCGGCGCCGGTCGGAGGGGCGGGAGCCGCACATCCTCGTCGTCGAGGACAACCCGGTCAACCAGACCGTGATCGGCCACCTCCTGTCGCGGTTCGGCTGCCGGTTCCAAGTGGCGGGCGACGGGGAGACGGCGATCGAGGCCGTCGCCCGCGACCGGTTCGACATGATCCTGATGGACATCCAGATGCCGGGGATGAGCGGCATCGAGGCCACGCGCGCGATCCGCGCCATGGGCGGAGCCGTGGCCCGGACCCCCATCGTCGGCCTGTCCGCCAACGCCATGGAGGGCGACGGCGACACCTTCATCCGGGCCGGGATGGACGACTACATCACCAAGCCGATCGACATCCCCCGCCTGCGCGCCACGATCGACCGCTTCGCCGGACCGTGACGGGGGCGGACGACGGCGGGCTCGGATCGGCGGGCTCGGATCGGCGGGCTCGGATCGGCGGGCTCAGATCGGCAGCGCCACCGTCGCCTTGATCTCCTCCATCACCGCGTAGGTGTGGGTCTGGCGGATGCCGGGCATGCGGGTCAGCACGTCGCCCAGGAACGCGCGGTAGGCGTCCATGTCCCGCACCCGCGCCTTGATCAGATAGTCGAACCCGCCCGCCACCATGTGGCACTCCAGAACCTCCGGCGTCCGGCGCACGGCGCGGGCGAAGGCGTCGAAGACGTCCGGCGTTGAGCGGTCGAGATAGACCTCGACGAAGATCAGGAGCGGCCGGTCGAGCTGCACCGGGTCGAGCAGCGCCGCATAGCCCCGGATCACGCCCCGGTCCTTCAGCCGGCGCACCCGCTCGTGGCAGGCCGCGGCCGACAGGCCGACCCGCTGGGCGAGGTCGGCGTTGGTGATCCGCCCGTCGGCCTGAAGGACCCGCAGGATGCGGAGATCCGCGTCGTCCATCCGAAGATCCTTTCCGAAAACGCCGTGTCGGCGAAGATACGTCGGAAAAAATGCCGAAGGAACGGAGCCAATCTTCCGATCGGCCCGATATCCTGAAGATCGGGTGATCGGATGGATGGTGGGGTCCGGTCTGCTCCCGACACCCCCTCTCCCTGTCCCTCCCCCCGGGGGGGGAGGGGACGAA
>JBIJED010000302.1:0-4578 GCA_044343785.1 Azospirillales bacterium
GCAGGCGGGCGAAGCGCTCGCTCTCGAACGGGCGGTTCACGTTGCCCCAGGCCACCTCGCCCTCGGTCGTCGAGTCGCGGACGACGAACTTGTCGTTGGGCGAGCGGCCGGTGTGCTGGCCGGTCAGCGCCACGACGGCGCCGCTCGCCGACAGCGTCGCCTCGCCCCTGAGGACCGCCTCCTCGGTGAGCCGTGCCGCGGACAGGTCGTGGTGGACCGCCCGCAGGTTCCGCAGCCCGAGGGCACGGAGGTGGGCGTCGAGGGTGGCGGTGGGGGTGGCGGAGGGGGTCAAGGGCGTTTCTCCTGTTTTCTTCGTCGTCGGCCCCGATGCCCCGGGGCGTGTCTTCGTTCCGTCACATGGACCGTTCAGCCGTCTCCCGACAGGGTCCGGCGCGCCTGTTTCACGAGGCGGACGCGTTCGACCCGGCCGGCCGGACGATTTCCGCGCCCGCGATCCAGTGGATGCGACCGAAGCCGGCGACCAGGTGCGCCCGCTCCACCGTCACCCGCCAGACGGCGAAGTCGCCGAAGCCGGCGTAGAGGGCGGCACCCGGATGGCGGGCGACGAAGCGGTCGCGGCGGCGGGGGTCGTCGGTCCTGGCCGCGGTCCCGATGACCGAGACGCGCGGGCCCGTCAGCGGCTCGTCCAGCCCCGCCGTCCCGTCGAACAGCAGGCCGCAGCGCGGATCCTCGAGCAGGTTGCGGGTGTGGTCGGCCAGCGTGGAGATCAGCAGGAGGGGCGAGCCGTCCGGGTCGAGGGCCGTCAGCACCAGCGAGGGATAGGGCCAGCCGCCCGCGTCCCGCTGGGCGGTCGCCAGCGCCGCGCGGTCCACCCCGCGCATCACCCGCCGCGCCACCGCGGCCGGCGTCTCCGCCGCCGCCGGTCCGGGCGTGCCGCCCTTCGTTCCCGTCATCTCCGTCGTCCTTTTGCGACCGTCGCAACATCGCCATATTGACACGCGAAACAACCGCTCAAAGGGGCACGCCCGATCGGGCGGCGACCCGTCGGGGAGTGCCGCGGCATGGCCACCAGGATCGCGTTGGTCGACGACGACCGGAACATCCTGACCTCCGTCTCGATGACGCTCGAGGCGGAAGGCTTCGAGGTGCGCACCTTCGGGGACGGGGAGGAGGCGCTGAAGGGCCTGGGATCCCGCCCGGCCGACCTCGTGGTCGCCGACATCAAGATGCCGCGGATGGACGGGATCGAACTGCTCTCGCGCCTGCGCCAGTCGGGACCGGTGCCGGTCATCTTCCTCACCTCCAAGGACGAGGAGGTGGACGAGCTGCTGGGCCTGAAGCTCGGCGCGGACGACTACATCACCAAGCCCTTCTCCCAGCGCCTGCTGGTCGAGCGCATCCGCGCCGTGCTCCGGCGCGACCAGATGGCGCGCTCGAAGGCGACGACCGAACCGGCCTCGCTGGTCGTGCGCGGCGACCTCGTGCTGGACGGGGCGCGCCACGCCTGCACCTGGCGGGGCGAGCACATCGAGCTGACGGTGACCGAGTTCCTGCTGGTCAAGGCGCTCGCCATCCGCCCCGGCCACGTCAAGAGCCGGGACCAGCTGATGGACGCGGCCTATGGCGAGCACATCTACGTCGACGACCGCACGATCGACAGCCACATCAAGCGCATCCGCAAGAAGTTCAAGGTCGCAGACACCGAGTTCTCGCAGATCGAGACGCTGTACGGCGTCGGCTACCGGTACAAGGAGGCGTGAGCGCGCTGCGCCGCACGGACGGTGCCGGCGACCCCCTCTCCCCCGTCCCCTCCCCCCGGGGAGGGGACGGGAGATCGGTCGCAGCGCCGTCCCCTCCCCCCGGGGGGAGGGACAGGAAGAGGGGGCCCGCCCCCTCCCCCCGCCGCCGTCGCCGCCACGACCGCTTCCTCTCACCCCTCACGCTGCGCATCCTCGCGCTCAACGGCGTCTCGCTCGTCATCCTCGCGGTCGGGCTCCTGTTCCTCGGCCGCTACCAGGACGGGCTCGTCCGGGCCGAGCTCGCCGCGTTGACCGATCAGGCCCGCGTCTTCGCCGCCGCACTGGGCGAGGGCGCCGTGATGCCGGTCGACGACGAGCGCCACGCCCTCGAGCCGGAGGCGGCGCGGTCCATGATCCGCCGCCTGACGGCGACCGCCAGCGTGCGCACCCGCCTGTTCGGGCCCGACGGCGGGCTGCTCGCCGACAGCCGGGCGCTGTTCGGCCCCGGCGGGCCGGTGCAGATCGTGCAGCTGCCGCCCGCCGACCCGCCGGACCTCGCCCGCCGCCTCGTCTACGCGGTCTACGACTGGATCGTCGTCCGGGTCCCGGACTGGGAGAACCTGCCCCCCTACGTGGAACGGCCGGAACAGCGCGGCGGCGACTATCCGGACGTGGTCGGCGCGCTCTCGGGGGGCGTTTCGGCGCACGCGTGGTCGGGCCCCGACCGGCAGCTGGTGCTGACCGCCGCGGTTCCGGTCCAGCGCCTGCGCCAGATCCAGGGCGTGGTGATGGTCTCGCGCCCCGGGGCCGACATCGCCGCCGCCGTGCGGTCGGTCCGGCTCGAGGTGCTTCAGGTCTTCGCCGGCGCGCTGCTGGTCACCACGCTGCTCTCGCTCTGGCTCGCCCAGACGATCGCCCGGCCCATCCGTCGGCTCGCCCGCGCCGCCGACCGGGTGCGCCCGGGCCACGGCGCCAGCGGCCACCGGCGGCGGGCGGAGATCCCGGACTACCGCCACCGCCGGGACGAGATCGGCGACCTGTCGGGCGCGGTGCGCGACATGACGGCGGCGCTGTGGGACCGGCTCGACGCCATCGAGCGCTTCGCCGCCGACGTGGCGCACGAACTGAAGAACCCGCTGGCGAGCCTGCGCAGCGCGGTCGAGACGGCGGGGCGGATCCAGGACCCCGAGCGCCGCGCGCGGCTGATGGCGGTGATCGAGCACGACGTCCGCCGCCTCGACCGCCTCATCTCCGACATCTCCGCCGCCTCGCGCCTCGACGCGGAACTGAGCCGCGCCGAGCCCGAGCCGGTGGACGTGGCGCGGATGCTGGCCACCCTGGCCGAGATCCACGCGGCCACCGCCGAGGACGAGCCGGAGGCGCCGCGCGTCGCCATGCGGGCGTGGGAGGGGCCGCCGCTGATGGTGCCGGGGCTGGAGGGGCGGCTCGTCCAGGTGTTCCAGAACCTGATCGCCAACGCGCTCTCCTTCTCGCCCTCCGGCGGGGAGGTGCGGCTCTCGCTCCAGCGCGTCGCCGGACCGGACGGGGAACGGGCGGTCGTGCGGGTGGAGGACGACGGCCCCGGCATCCCGCCCGGCAGGGAGGAGGCGATCTTCGAGCGTTTCTACTCCGAGCGCCCGGCGGGGGAGGGGTTCGGCCAGCATTCGGGCCTCGGCCTGTCGATCGCGCGCCAGATCGTGGAGGCGCTGGGCGGGCGGCTGACGGCGGCCAACCGCACCGACGCGGAGGGCCGGCGCTTGGGTGCTGTGTTCACCGTGGCGCTGCCGGTGGGGTAGTGTGGCGGCGTCACCGTCGCCGTCGCCTCGTCCTGAGCCTGTCGAACCATGAGGCGGCACCCCGCCACCCGCAGGAGCCACCGTCGTGTCCGATCCCGCCCAGCACGGCCCCGTCGTCCTGACCGTCCTGCGCGACGACGGCGTGGCCGTCGTCACCATGAACCGGCCCGACGTGCACAACGCCTTCGACGAGCGCACGATCGCCGGGCTGACGGCCGCGTTCGAGCGGCTCGCCACGGCCGGCGGCGTGCGCTGCGTGGTCCTGCGCGGGAACGGGGCCAGCTTCTCCGCCGGGGCGGACCTCGGCTGGATGAAGCGGATGGCCGGCTATTCGCGCGACGAGAACGTGGCCGACGCCATGGGCCTCGCGACGCTGATGCGGACCATCGACCGGTTCCCGCGCCCGGTGGTCGGCGCCGTCCACGGGGCGGCCTACGGCGGGGGCGTGGGGCTGGTGGCCTGCTGCGACGTGGCGGTCGCGGCCGACGGCGCCCGTTTCGCCCTGACCGAGGTGAAGCTGGGCCTGATCCCGGCCGTCATCTCGCCCTACGTGATCGCCGCCGTCGGCGAGCGCGCGGCCCGGCGCCTGTTCCTCACCGCCGAGCCCGTCTCGGCGATGGAGGCGCACCGCATCGGCCTCGTCCACGAGGTCGTGCCCGGCCACATGCTCGACGCCGCGGTCGACCGGATCGTCGCCCGCATCCTCGAAGGCTCGCCCGAGGCGCAGGCGGCGGCCAAGGACCTGATCGCGGCCGTCGCGCGGCGCCCGACCGACGACGCGCTGATCCGCGATACGGCGGAGCGCATCGCCGACCAGCGGGCGGGCGACGCGGCGCGCGAGGGCATCGCGGCCTTCCTCGCCAAACGCACGCCGGACTGGGCGCGATGATCGGGCAGGCCCTCGCGGCGGGGGCGGGCGGGGAGGCCGCGCCGGGCATCCCGCTGCTGGAGGAGGCCCTCCTCTTCCTGTCGGTCGGGCTCGTCGTCGTCCTCGTGCTGCACCGGCTTCGGCTGTCGCCGGTGCTGGGCTTCCTCGTCGCGGGCATGGTGATCGGCCCCTCGGTCCTCGACCTGGCACCCGA
>JBIJED010000303.1:0-4577 GCA_044343785.1 Azospirillales bacterium
CGCGATCGTGTCCCTTGCCGTGGTGTAGCAGCGACATGGTCGTCGTGCTCTCCGGCAACGCTGGCCGGTGATGTCAGGCGGCCACGGCGGGCAGCATGACGGCGGGATCATCGCCGAGCGTGGAGATGGACTCCAGCGTCATGTAGCGCGCGCGCTGGACCGCCCACTCGTCGTTGGCCTCCAGAAGGATCGCACCGATCAGGCGTGTGATCGATGCTTCGTTCGGGAAGATCCCGACGACGTCCGTGCGGCGCTTGATCTCGCCATTCAGTCGTTCGATGGGATTGGTCGAGTGGATCTTGGCCCGATGCTCCTTCGGGAACGTCATGTAGGCGAGCACGTCCTCCTCCGACGCGTCGAGCATGGCGGCCAGCTTTGGGAGCTTTGGCCGCAACTGGTCGGCGACCTGTCGCCACTGGGCCCGGGCCGACGCCGCATCGTCCTGGGCGAAGGCGGTGGCGATGAAGGCGGAGACGACACGGCGGCCGCTCCGGCCGGCGTGGGCCAGCACGTTTCGCAGAAAATGCACGCGGCACCGTTGCCATGTCGCCCGGAAGACCCCCGAACCGGTCGGGGGCAGGCTCTTGGCCACCGCGGCCTTGATGCCCTCGTGGGCGTCCGAGATCACCAGCTTCACGCCCGACAGGCCGCGCCGCTTCAGCTTGCGCAGGAACTCCGTCCAGAACGTCTCCGCCTCCGACGCGCCGATGTCCATGCCCAGCACCCCCGATCAAGTCGGGGGCAGGCTCTCGCGCCGGCCGTCGGTGTTGACCGCCACCGCGATGGTGACCGCGACCGACGTCCCCGACTTGATCGGGGATGCGCCCGTTCTGGCGGACCTTCACGTAGGTCGCGTCGATCCACAGGTAGGGCCAGTCGCCTTCGATCGGCCGCTCGAGGAAGGTCTTCACCCGACCGTCGATCTCCTCACAGAGCCGGCTGACCCTCGCCTTCGCGAGGGCAGGCTCTGACTCTTCGAGACGCCCGACAGGCCGAGCGCCTTAACCAGGTCGTCGACGGCACGGGTGGAGACGCCCTGGATGTAGGCCTCCTGGATCACCGCCGTCAGCGCCTTCTCCGCCATGCGCCGCGGTTCCAGGAACGCCGGAAAGTAGGACCCCTTGCGCAGCTTCGGGATCCGGAGCTCGACGGTCCCGGCGCGGGTTTCCCAATCGCGATCCCGGTAGCCGTTGCGCTGGACCAGCCGGTCGGCCGAGCGCTCGCCGTGGGCGGCCCCGGTCAGGCCCTGCACCTCCAGATCCATCAGCCGCTGGGCGGCGAAGCCGATCATCTCGCGCAGCACGTCGGCATCGGTGCCCTTCTCGAGCATCGTGCGCAACGCCATCATCTCGTCGGTCATCCCCGATCAGGTCGGGGATGGGGCTCCTCGTGGTCACGTCGTTGGTTGTGGTGACCTGACGCTACCCGAGATCCGTCCCCGACCTGTTCGGGGATGACCACCCCCGCGAGGGGCGCTCCGCTGCGCTCAGCCGGGGGCTTCGCTCCGCGCCCCTCGCTCAGTTCCTACACCACGCCCGGGGACACGACCTCTTCCACTCGGTCGTCGACCTTCAGGCCGCCATCAACCGCTTCCTGACGGAACACAACCAGCAGCCCAAACCCTTCAAATGGACCGCCGATCCCGAAAAAATCATCGCCGCCGTCAATCGCGGGCACCAAGCGTTAGATTCCGACCACTAGGCGGGCCTTTGTCCGCATGACCGACAAGCCGCCGCAGACCAAATGGGCGACCGGCTCGAACCTCGCCTTCGTCAGCTATGCGGCCGACCCAGCGCGCAACCTGGTGATCGCGATGGGCGTGATCGACAATCTCGGCAAGGGAGCGGCCGGCTAGGCGGTGCAGAACGCGAACCTGATCTGCGGCCTGTCTGAAACCGCAGGTCTGGAGGGCATTCCATTCTGGCCATGAGGTTCCTTGCCTGCGCTGGGTTTGCAAACCACCAAAGCTGAGCCGGAACGTTGCGGGGCACCGCCTGTCGCCATGGCTCGGCCACCTCATGGTCAGCCGCCAGGAGACGGCGCGGCCGCTGCTCACGCCGGGCAAGGTGATGCAGCTGCGCATTATCCTCGACATGTTTGCAGAGCTGCGGGCAGGCACGCCGCCAGGTTCCGGTTGACGGGGAGGCCGCGCCGCCCCGCCTCCGGCTTGAGCGCGCATGCCGCAGATCCGGTTCGCAGGGTCAGCAAAATCGCTGCTACATTTTCGGCGGCGGCGGCGCTGAGCCTCCCCTATCCTGCTCCGCATGCCCCTGCCAGCTGACGAGGACACTCTCTACGCCGCGCTGATTGCGCGCGATCCGGCCTATGACGGCTTCTATTTCGTGGGTGTCACCACTACTGGCGTGTACTGCCGCCTTACCTGCCCAGCCCGCAAGCCGAAGCGCGCCAATGTGCGCTTTTTCTCTCATCGGGCGGATGCGGAGTACGCCGGGTTCCGCGCCTGCTTGCGCTGCCGCCCCGATCGCCCAGGGCCGGCTGCTTCCGGCGTTCCTGCGGCGGTCCGGCAGCTGATCGATGCCGCACCCGAGCGGCGATGGACGGCAGCTGAGCTCCGCGCCGTGGGCCATGACCCCTCGTCCGTCCGCCGGGCGTTCCAGCAGGCCTATGGCGTCACCTTCGCTCAGTTCGCACGCACGCGCCGGCTCGGTGTCGCGATGGAGCGGCTGCGCGACGGCGGATCCGTGATCGAAGCCCAGCTTGACGCAGCCTATGAGTCGGGCAGCGGCTTCCGCGAGGCGATCGTGAAGCTGCTCGGCCAAGTGCCCAGCAGGGCCGCGCGGGTGGCGGCCCTGTCCGCCGCCTGGATCGAGACGCCCATCGGCAGCATGCTCGCCGTAGCGGGCGAGGACGGGCTGTATCTGCTCGAATTCGCGGACCGCGCCGCGCTGCCGTCCGAACTCACCCGCCTGCAGCAGCTACGGGGTCCAGTCTGCTTCGGCCGCTCGCCCTTGCTCGACGACCTCACCACGCAGGTCACGCGCTACTTCTCCGATCCGTGCGCGGGGTTCGACATCCCGCTCGCCCTGCGCGGCAGCGCCTTCGAGAATCAAGTGCGGGCCGCGCTGCGCGCCGTGCCGCCTGGCGAGACTCGAAGCTACGGCGAACTTGCGCGCAGCCTCGACCGGCCAGAGGCGGCGCGCGCCGTCGCGCGCGCGAATGGCGCCAATCAGATCGCGATCATCGTGCCCTGTCATCGCATCCTTGGTGCGGATGGCAGCTTGCGCGGCTATGGCGGGAAGCTCTGGCGCAAGCGCTGGCTGCTCGAGCACGAACATCGCAACCATCTGGCTAGGAAGAATGACCATGGCAAAGGATGATCACATCGCGCTGGCGACCCGCTTCCGGGCGCTGCACGTTCCGGGGCGCCCCCTGGTGCTGTTCAACGTCTGGGATGCGGGCAGCGCGAGGGTGGTGGCAACGCGGGGGGCGGTTGCCATCGCAACGGGCAGTTGGTCCGTGGCCCAGGCGCACGGGGCAGAGGATGGAGAGGCGTTGGCGCTCGACCTGGTCCTGGCCAATCTCGCGCGCATTGTGGCCGCGACCGGCCTGCCCACCACCCTGGATCTCGAGGCCGGCTACGGCGGCTCTGCACCTGAGGTCGGCCTAACGTGCGTGCGACTGATCGGATGCGGCGCCATCGGCTGCAACATCGAGGATGGAGTGCCTGGGGAGACCGTGCTTCGCCGGGCGGAAGAACAGGCAGACCGGCTCGCGGCCGCGCGCAGCGCCTTCGACGGAAGCGGCGTGCCCGCCTTCTTGAACGCGCGGACCGATGGCTTCTTTGCCGCCGCGCCAGATGCCGATGCGGACGCCGTGCTGCACGACACGCTGCGTCGCGCGCACGCCTATGCCAAGGCCGGCGCCGACGGGTTGTTCGTTCCCGGCGTGACCGACGAGAGAATGATCGCTCGTCTCGTGGAGGACTCGCCGCTGCCTGTGAACGTGATGGTTGGCGCCGGAACGCCGCCGCGTGCGCGGCTTGCTGAACTTGGCGTCGCACGGATCAGCCACGGCCCAGGACCCTATGTCCTTGCGATGAGCGCGCTCGGGGATGCTGCAACTCGAGCCATGGACTGATCCGTCCCGTCCAGTCGACCTTTGCCGCCGAGCCCTCGATTGACGTAACGCGCTGTACGAGCTCTTCGCCTTCCTATCTGCCCTTCTGTCCCCGGCCACTCGACCCGGCGCTGATGCGTCGCCTGGCGTTCCCGAACGAGAAGCTGAAGGAGGTCGCCACCCTCGCCCGCGCCTTGGACAGGCCGCACAGCGCATTGGGCTCGACCGCCGGGGTCGGACGCGCTGTTGCCCTGGCCGGCTGGCCCCGCCTACGCACCGATCCGGCCGGGCCAGCCGGCTAGGCCCAGAACACGGGCCCACTCTCTCATAGCCCGTGGATCCCCAATCGGGGGCAGGTCAGTCGCGGTCGGTGAGCCGATCGTGTCCCTCGGCCGTGGTGTAGCAGCGACATGGTCACCGCGCTCTCCGGCAACACTGGCCGGTGATGTCAGGCGGCCACGGCGGGCGGCATGACGGTGGGATCATCGCCGAGCGTGGTG
>JBIJED010000304.1:0-4575 GCA_044343785.1 Azospirillales bacterium
TTGGCGAGGCCGACGTCGCAGATGCCGCCGAGGATGTCGCGCGCCACCTCCCGGTCACCGCCGGCCGGCCTGCGGGCGAGGTTCGCCTTCACCCCGCGCAGCCATGCCTCGGTCTGCGCCTCGCCGATCTTGGCGATCATCGCGGCGACGAGGGCGGTGTTGTAGGGATGCTGGCCCGAGCGGATGCAGACCTTGCCCCGCCACTTCGGGTCGGCGAGGTCCTCGTAGCGCATCGCCCGCTCCGTCACCCGGTCCTTCGACGCGTAGACGATCCGGGCGCGCAGCGAGAGCGAGAACCAGTTGCCGGCGGGGTCGCGCAGGTTGGCCGGGATGGCGGCCTCCAGCACCGGCGAGGACACGGGCTGGGTCACGCCCTTGTCGACGAAATCGACGAGGTTGCCGACGTCGACCGCCATCAGGACGTCGGCCGGGGAGTTGGCACCCTCGGCCGCCACGCGCTCGGCGAGGCCCGTCGTCAGGAACAGGGTGCGGACGCGGACGCCCGTGCGCTGGGTGAAGGTATCGAGCAGGGGCCGGATCAGCCCTTCCTCGCGCGAGGTGTAGAGCGTGAGGTCCTGCTGCTGGGCGGAGGCGCCGCCCGCGAGGGCGAGGGCGAACCCGGCCGCGGCGAGGGCGCCGAAGCGCGATCGCATGAACATGACTGATCTCCCGTGCGTTCTGGTTCCGGCGCTCGGCCGGCGATCACATGAGAGTGATTATCAGTCTTGTTCGCAATCGGCAATCAAGATCGACGGGCCGGGATCGACGGCCGTGTGGCGTGCCCCACAAGATGAGTCATCTTGGCCCCATAAACTGGATACCCAAGCTGCAACGGACACTCCATTGGGCGCCAACCTAATTTAGCTGGAAAGTGTACCGCTGAATGAGGATATCACGGGCGTGATCCGCACGAATGAGCGAGATTCGTAATCTAGGCACGTTCCGGCGAGTGTCTGGACATAGATCAATCTATGGATGACAGAAGAGGCATAGGTGGTGTATGGGCTACATCATCAGATTTGGGATTCCATATGCCTATAACCTTCAACCCTCGTCCGAATGATGTCCTGATGTGTGAGTTCGGACCAGATCCGCGGAGAGTAACCAATGGAGTTCTAGTGGGGCCGTTGGCAGTGCTTCCCGAAATGTGGAAGAGAAGGCAGGTAGTTGTAGTTTCCCATGGGCACGGCCGTACTTGTCTTGTTATGCCGTTCTCTACTGATCCCCCGAAACATGTGCGCGGCTATCATCATCTTATTCCCGTGGGAACCTATCCATTCTTCGAATTGGGGAAGGATAGCTGGGTGAAGGCGGACATGATGGAGGCTGTGAGTTATGATCGGCTGGACCGCGTGCTGATTAATGGCCGCTTCTCACCCGCTAGATTATCGGACGCTGACTTCCTCGCTGTGCAAAAATGCGTTCTCGACGCGCTTTCATTAAGCCGCTTGACACCGCAGTTGTAAGCCCCATATTACAGGCGTCCCCGGTAACAAGCCCGGCATGAAGATCGTCAGCCCCGTGTGCGCAAGCACGCGGGGCTATGCTTTTTTGGGACTCATTCATTTGCTCGTTGGACCGCCCGGTTCATGGCAGATGATACCCGTGTTGTATCTCCTCAGGTTGAGAAGGCCGAATAACGAGATTAGATCGCCCTTGGCACAAAATCTACAAAACGCCATTCTCGGGGTCTATGCCGCACGGTTTAATGAACCTGCCGATGTGGGCCCACCGACAGCACGATTTCTTCGCCACACCGTAGCCGTCGGACATCGCCATTGGACGCCCGAAACAGCCGTCTGAGGCCTGCGATCGTCTGAGCCTCTAACTCCGGCGTGTCGGCCGCGTCGCCGACCAGTTGAGTAATGACGAGAAGGCGAACAAGCAGCGAGACCGATTGGACGCCCTGTACACGGAGATGGTCGACGCGATCCTTCGGGATCACGATCGCGCATGCCGGGATGACCTGCTCCATGGCAGCGGATCCGGAACTAATGTCGGCGTCCCGATGATCCGTACCTACTGAGCAATCGTCCGCCGATTCAGTTTATGAGACCAGAATGATTCAGTTTATCGGGCAGGCCACAGGCCGGGATCGCCATGGATGCGTCGACGCGTCCCCGTCCGCGTCGGGCCGCCACGGCGATCCGGCCGAGGGTCCCGGCGAGCGCTTCGCCCTCCTCAGCGGATGGGGGCGGGCGGCGGCGCCGGTGCCGGCATCGCGCCGCCGCCGGTGGAGGCGGCGTCCGAAGGAGCGGTCGCGTCGCCGGTCGTCGACGGCGTCAGGGCCCACCAGAGAAGCAGGGCGAGGATCACGATCCCGACGATCCACACCCATTTCGGCATGCCGCTCATCCGGGACATCGTGCCCGTCGATGCTGTCGTCACCTTCGTCGTGCCGTCCTCCGGCGTCGTGTAGACGCCCGACTTCTTCACCGTGTCGGCCATGGTCCACCTGTCTTCTTCGGGTCCGAACTCGCGGATCGCCAACAGATGCGGGCGGCGGGAGTTCCGTTCAGGCGGGAGAACGGACCTCGATCCAGCAGCCGAGGTCGGCGCGCAGGTCGAGGAGGCGGGCCGCCCCGTCGTGCCCGACGGCGACCCCCGCGGCCGTCGCACGCCGGCCGATGTCGTCAGGGTCGATCGCCGTCGCCGTCAGCATCGCGACGAACGGATCGGCGGGCCAGGGCGCCCGGGCGACCGCCGCCGGCAGCGCGGCGCGTCCGGCGACGACGATGCGCCCGCCCCTGAGCCGGACCCCGCCGCGGCCATCCGGGACCCCGCCGCACGCGGCGATCCGGTCCAGCAGGCGCCCGGGCGGCCCGTCGGTCGCGATCACGACGCCGTCGAGCGCCAGCGCGCCGTTGGGATGGTCGAGCAGGGCGGGGGGCCGCACGATGTCCGGCGTCTCCTGCCGGACCCAGCACAGGAACGCCCCGTCGGCCGGGTCGTAGGCGGCGGCGAAGAAGGTGAACCGTGCCTCCGCACCCGCCTCCGCCACCGGGCGCGACCAGCGCAGGACCTCGCCGACCGGGAGGCCCCCCGCCAGCATCGTCCGCCGCGCCGCCTCGGGATCGTCGACGCCGAACGCCAGGATGTGCGCGCCGACGAACCGAGCCGCGGCCGGGGCGAGGGGATGCGGGCCGTGGAGGTCCGCGATGGCCTGGATCTCCAGATAGCCGCTTCGCAGCATCAGCGACCGCTGCACGCTCCCCGGTCGGCCCCCCTCGGCGGCGTGGGCGGCGGGCACGGTCAGGCGGAAGCCCAGAGCCTCCAGCCGGGCCGCGGCGGCGTCGAGATCGCGGACGAGGACCCCCACATGGTCGAAGGCCGCGAGGGGGAGCGGGTCGCCCGTCACCGCCGTCCCCGTCCGCGGTCCGCGGGTCCGCTCAGGCGACCGCGTCGTCCCGTCCGGCGACGGTGGGACCGCGCGGCGGCCGTCCCGTCGGCCGGGACGATCCGTCGAGCGCCATCAGCGCCCGGACGACGCGGTCCAGCAGCGCGTCGAACTTCGGGTCGTCGATCGTGATCTCCTGAATCACCGGTCCCTCCCCGGGCCGATGGGCCGTCGGTGAGAAATGTGTGACCCCGGAGATTAAGGTCCGATGAACGGACGCCGCTCATGCCGCCGCGCCCGCGAACGCGATCTGCACCTTCATGGCCGACCGGCGGTCGGACGCGGCCTCGAACGCCTCGGTCGCGCGCTCCACGGCGAAGGGCTCCGCCATCGCCAGTGCCGAGGCCGACGCGTTCGTGGCTCGCTCGCACTGGCCCTCGTCGCGGACCAGCACGTCGCGGAAGGCGCCCTGGACGTGGGGCATGGGCATCGCGCTGCCGGAGAATCGCATGGCGAGGCAATGGTTCGGCAGGCCCTCGAGGCAGTGGCGGCAGGCCCCGCACGGCCCGCTGGGACTGACCGCGACCCGGTCGCCGACGGCGACGCGCGTCACGCCGGGGCCGGTCGCCGCCACCGTGCCCGCCACCTCGTGCCCGAGGATCATCGGCTCGCGCAGACGCACCGTGCCGAAGCCGCCGTGCTGGAAACAGTGGAGGTCGGAGCCGCAGATGCCGCCGGCCGCGATGCGCACCGCCACCGCGCCGGGGCCCGCGCGGGCGTCCGGCCGCTCCTCGACCCGCAGCTCCCTCGCCGCATGGATCACGATGGCACGCATGGCGCTTCCTCCCGCCGTTCCCGGGGTCCACCATAGGCCCCCGAAACGGACCACGAAAGACGGCAGGGGGGGCCGTATGGGGCTCGCGATCCTCGATCCGAGGGGGCGCACGGCGCTCGTCACCGGCGCCGGCAAGGGCCTCGGCCTCACGATCGCCCGCGGGCTCGGCCGCGCCGGGGCGCGCGTCGTGCTGAACGCGCGGGGTACTGCGGCGCTGGAGGCCGCGCGGGTGTCCCTGGCCGCCGAGGGGATCGACGCGGACGCGGTCACCGCCGGCGTGGCCGCGATCGAGCGCGACGTCGGACCGCTCGACGTGCTGGTCAACAATGCCGGGATGCAGTTCCGCGCGCCGCTGCAGGACTTTCCGGTGGATGCCCGGGACCGGCTGATGGCGACGAACGTG
>JBIJED010000013.1:0-15032 GCA_044343785.1 Azospirillales bacterium
CGGTGCCCGCGCGGCATCCGGAGCTGGCGCTCGAACACGGCGGCGAACAGACGCGCGCTGAGCAGATGGTCGAGATGCGCGCCGACCCGGACGAGGATGCGCGAGCGCACCAGCTCCAGGATCGCCATCACGACCATCAGCCCGACCGTGATCAGCGTCAGCATCAGGAGCGTGCTCTCGTTCCGGCTGTGCAGGACGCGGTCGTAGACCTGCATCATGTACAGCGGCGATGTCAGCATCAGGACGTTGATGAAGAAGCTGAACACCACCGCGGCGCCCAGGGGGCGGGCGCAGCGCTCGAGGGCGTTGCGCAGTTCGGTCTTGGGTTTGCGGATCACGGCGGCATCATCCGATGGGCTTAAGCAGCGTGAGTCTGTTCGATACTATATCGAACAGATTGATGTCAAGGTTGGTGTACAAATCGAGATGAAAGTAAAAATGCACACTCTCCGATGGCATCGTAGTTCTCTCTCTTCCGATCAATATACCACGATAGTATTCGCCCACGAATTCAAAGCGAACGATCACAAGATCCGACCGCATTCATTGATATTTCATTAAGAAAGACGCCCGACGTTTCGCCCGGGCCCGACCCGAGGGCCGATGCGGGCAGCCGGTTCGGACTCAGGGACGGTTCAGATCAGGGGCGGTTCGGACTCAGGGGCGGTTCAGATCAGGGGCGCGAGGTCGCTCCAGCCCTGCCGTCCCGTCGACGCGACGATCCCGGCGAGGTCGGTCGACGCGCTGGCGACCTTGGCGGCGGCGTCGGCCTGCCCCGTGATCGGCAGAAGCCAGGCGCGGGCCGCGGCGGCCCCGGCGGCCCCGGGCCCCCCGACGGCGGCGACCGCCGCCGCGCCGGTGACCGCCGCGGTGAAGGCGTCGACGGCGATCAGGCGCGACTGGGCGGGGACCTGATAGGAGGCGGGAACGTTGGTGGCGCCGAGGTAGCTGACGAACATCGCCCAGGGCAGTCCCTCGCGGGTCACGGCCCCGGCCTCCACGGTCGCCGCCCAGGCCGTCTGCTCGAAGGCGGAGGCCGAGGTGCCGAAGATGTTCCGGAAGGTCCGGTCGACGACCGTCGGGAGCGCGTCGCCGGCGGCGAAGGCCCCGTCCTGGACGGCGAGGGCGAAGGCGGTCTGCTGGAGGGCGGGCGGGATGCCGACGACGGCCGCGACCTCGGCGGTCGCGTCGCGCCACGCCGCACTCACCCCGCGGCCGAAATAGACGGTGAAGAGCTGGTCGGCGAGTGCGGTGCCGAGCGGCGACACGACGGTGGCGGCGACCACCGGGGCCAGCTCCGTGGCGAGGACGGTGGCGTCGGCGAAGCGGAGGACCTCGATGCCGAGGAGGGTGTCGTCGCCCTCGGCGGCATTGGCGACACGGATCGTGCCGTCCGCCGCCACCATGACCGCGTAGGCGGCGCGCAGGCCCGCGAAGACCGCGGTGTCGCGGCCGGTCCCGCCGTCCAGCACGTCGGCCCCGGCACCACCGGTCAGCGTGTCGTCGCCGGCCCCGCCGGTCAGCGTGTCGTCGCCGGCCCCGCCGTCCAGCCGGTTGGCGGCCGCGTTGCCGACCAGCGTGTCGGCCGCGGCCCCGCCCGTCGCGTTCTCGATCGTGACGCCCCGGGCGATGTGGACGGTGCGGGCGACGGTGGTCCGGCCGTCGGTGATCGCGGGGCCGAGCTGGCTCCAGGATCCGGGCGTCAGGTCGATCGCGGCCGCACCCGCGCCGGTCCAGCGGATCGTGTCGGTGCCGCCCGCGTCCCAGAGCGTGAGCCAGGCGGCCCGCGCCCCGTCGAAGACGTAGGCGTCGTCGCCGGGGCGGGTTCCCGCGTTGGCGCCGTAGATCCACTGGACCGCGGCGACGTCGAGGCCCATGGGCGTCGACACGTCCACCGACAGGTCGCCCCGGAAGCCGGGCGACGTGTTGTACGCCATGACGGTCCAGGGCGACTGGTCGAGGTCGGCGGACAGGACGGCACCGTTGCCCGAGCCCGCGTCGAAGGGATGCTTGAGGCCGAGCGCGTGCCCGATCTCGTGCAGCATGACCATGAAGGCGAAGCCGCCGGGCGAAAGGTCGCGGCCGGTCAGCGTCGACGGGCGGAACCAGACGTCGCCCGCGATCGGCGAGGGACCGGGGAAGTAGGCGTAGGCGGAGGCCCCCTCCATCTGGTGGCCGGTCACGCCGAAGCGCAGGTCGCCGACCGTCGTGGAAACGTCGGCGACCTCGACGAAGCGGACGGCGGCGACGGCGGCCCAGGCGGCCAGCGCGTCGCGCACCGCCCCCCGTTCGGCCGTGGTCAGCCCACGATAGCCGGGATCCCACGGCGCGCCGCCGGTGGCGGCGGTGCCGTAGTTCGCGGTCGCGAACAGGCTGCCGGCGCCGACGAAGCTGTAGGTGACGACGGTGCCGGCCCCGCCGCTCCAGCGCGGCCCCCCGACCAGGGCGTCGACGGTCGCCGTGGCGGCGGGGGAGACGCGGCTCCAGTCGGGGTTGCCCTGGGCGGGCCCGTAGTCCATGGCGGTCAGAGATTGTCCCAGGTGAAGCTGAGCGTCTCGGTCGGGGCCGCGACGAAGGACTGTTCGATGGTCTGGCGCTGCTGGGCGTGGATCCGGGCCAGCTGCTGCTGGAGCTGGGCCAGCGTCTGGAACACCGAGAGCTGGCCCATCGACAGGAGCTGGGCGTAGGCCAGCGGGAGCGCGCCCGCCGCCCGCAGGGCGAGGAAGGCGTCGGCGTCCAGCGCGTTCAGCCGCGCCTCGTCCACCCGGAAGAGGCCGGCGACCGCCTTGCGCCCTTCCGCAGTCTCCACCTCCAGCGGCCAGGGCGCCAGCGCCTCCGCCCCGGCCAGCGCGGCGACGGCGCGCCCGGTCGCGATGCGGTTGGCGTCGAGCTGGACGAGGAAGTCCAGCACCGGCCCCACCGGCGGGGCGGGGGCGCCGTCGGCGTCGAAGAAGGGCTCGGCCCCCGGGGTGCCGGCGTCGACCACCAGCCCGGCGTCCTCGGCCACGCAGAGGACCGCCTCGTCCGATCCCTCCGGCCGGACGAGGGCGAAGGGATGGCCGCGCAGGGCGGCGGGGACGTAGCCGCCGAGCCACTTGCCGTCCGGCCCGACGAAGAGGTTCCGCCCCGGGAGGAGGGAGAGGAGCGCCACCGGGCGGAACGTCCCCGCCTCCCCCAGGAAGGCGATCGGCATGGCCACGGCGGCCTTGGCGAACTCCGCCCCCACCAGGGGGACGATCATCTCGGCGGCGGCGAAGCCGTAGCCCTCGTGCCGCCGCCATGCCTTGCCGGTGTGGGTCTGGCGGCTGACGGCGGCGTAGGCGGGCATGGGGGCCTCGGGGGGGGAGCGGTCGGTCGAGGCCGAACTGTCGCGCGGAACCGGGCTCCCGTCCACCCGTCAGGCCCGCGCCCCGGTCCCCCGCCCCTCGCGGATCCCGTGCTCCAGGAACCAGGCGTAGGTCTGGCGCAGCCCGTCCTCCAGCGCGATCGTCGGGCGCCAGCCCAGCGCCGCCAGCCGGGACCCGTCCATCAGCTTGCGCGGCATCCCGTCGGGCCGATCCTTGTCGAACACGAGCCGCCCCTCCCAGCCCACCACCGCGGCCACGAGGCGGTAGAGGTCGGCGATGGAGACCTCGGCACCCGAGCCGACGTTGATGTGATCCTCCGCCGAATAGCGCCCCAGGAGGAAGACCAGCGCGTCGGCGAGGTCGTCGACGTGGAGGAACTCCCTGAGCGGCGCGCCCGTGCCCCAGACCTCCACCGTCTCCCGCCCCTCCGCCCTGGCCGCGTGGATCTTGCGGATGATGGCGGGGAGGACGTGGCTGGCGGCGGGGTCGAAATTGTCGCCGGGGCCGTAGAGGTTCGCCGGCATGGCGGCGACGAAGTCGCAGCCGTACTGGCGCCGGTAGGCCTGGCAGAGCCGGATGCCGGCGATCTTGGCGATCGCGTACCATTGGTTGGTCGGCTCCAGCGGTCCTGTCAGCAGTGCCGCCTCGGCCATGGGCTGGGGGGCGAGGCGGGGATAGATGCAGGACGAGCCGAGGAAGAGGAGCCGCCGCACCCCCGTCCGCCAGGCGCCGTGGATCACGGCGTCGGCGATGGCGAGGTTGTCGTGGAGAAACTCCGCCGGGCGGCTGTCGTTGGCGAGGATGCCGCCCACGGTGCCGGCGGCCAGCACGATCGCGTCGGGCCGGTTCGCGTCGAGCCAGCCCTCCACCTCGGCCGCCCGGCGCAGGTCGAGTTCGGCCCGCGGCACGCCCAGCACCGTGGCGCCCCCGCGCTCCAGCCGCCGCACCGTCGCCGACCCCACGAGCCCCCGGTGCCCGGCCACCCAGACGCGCTTGCCTTCGAGGGGGAACGGAACGTCGGCCATGACGAACGACCCAGGGTTGCACGGCCCGGACCCTAGCACGCTCCCGCAACCGCTTCGCAACCGGATCGCGACCGGTCCGCAACCGCCCCGCAACGGGGCTCGAGAGCCAACCCCTTGATCCCGAACGCGGATCGCGCCCGTGCGCAACGTTCGCAACCGCTTTCCGCACCTTCACCCCGTCCAGGATCCGGCGCGCCGGCCGCGCACTTAAAGGATTATAATCCTAATTCCGCCGGATCTCAACCGCCCTGCGGTGGAGACGCTGCCCGGAAAACGTCAGCGAATACCAAGCTGCCTGAGCACAGGCACCATCTTCGTCCGGAACGCCTCGGCGCGCGCCCGGAGTTCGACCAGGTTGGCCGCCGCGTCCTCGATCAGCTTGCCGTCCTTGAGCAACCGCTGCCCCTGGGCCGCCAGCACGTCCCACACCGCCTTGGCCGGGTCCTGGTCCTTGCGCATCGCAGCGAGGAAGAGCTGTTCGAACCGCCCGACGGTCACCCCGCCGCCGGTCACCGGCGAAGCGAGGGAGCCCAGCTGGTCGGAAAAGCGCGCCCGGTCGATCACCGCGTCGTTGAAGGCCCGTGCCCGCACGGCACGCCCGGCCTCGCCCTCGGCGGGAAGGCAGGGGGCAGCGTGGCCCGTGGCCGTCAGCACGGTCACCGCCTGCACAAGACGGGACAAACCGACCTCACGGACACCGCCCATGGCGAGAAGCTGGCCCAGCGTGGCCGGACCCCTGGCCAGCGCGTCGAGCACCGGCACATAGGTCGCCTCCTGCAACGCCACCTCGCCGCGGGCGAAAGTTGCCTTCAGCGGGATGTCCTCGCGCGGCGCGGTCAGCACGAACCGGGTGGCGAGGAGCAATTCCGTCCGTTCCTGCGGTGCCAGACGGACGGCGCCCTTGACGAATACGTCCCTGCGGAACTGCTGGTTCAGGAAATAGTCGCGCACCGTTTCCCGGAACATCGGGTCGCCCATGCCCGCCAGAACCTCCTGCTGCTCGGTGGTCAGGTTCGCGGTGTCGACGTGATCGGCGGGATTGACGGAGGCGGCGAAGACCAGCTTGGCCTCGGCCATCTCGCGCGCGACCTCGGCGAAGTACTGAGGCTGCCAATCGCGGTTGAAGTACTCGTGGGCAAGATAGTTGCGCGACATGCTCTTCAGCCCCTCCAGCCGCGGCGCGACCCCGGGGTTGTCGGCGAAATAGCCTGCCTTCAGTTCCTGGAGCCGCCCGGCGAACTCGATCGCCTTGTCTATCCGGGTGGCCATCGGCTCGGTCGAGCCCGCTGCGTGCTCTGTCATCAGCTGGCGAAGCGGCATTGCAGCAGCCCAACCAGGCAATGCATTATACGAAATATATACAAGACCTCCGGGTCTCAACCGCTCACGAATGAAATTAACAATAAACTGACGATTCTCATTACCAATCCAAGAATAAACTCCATGAAGCGCGATCAGATCGAAGCGATCTGGCAATTTTTTTTCATCTGAAATATTAGAAAAACTAGTCTCATGGAATATGATATTAGACGACTCTGCGTCAGCGCCTAGTTCTTGTGCGCCTGCAATATGAGAGGGGTTGAAATCAACCGCATGGAATTCGGCAGTCGGGTTCGCAGCAGACAGCAAATTGGCAGAGAACCCTTGACCGCATCCGAGTTCGCAGATTGTCGGTGATCGCGTCAATGCCAAGCCACGGACACCGCGCATGTGGACAACAAAATTGATAAAGCTCGGCGTCAGTTCTCGATAGAATCCATAAGTATATCCCAATTCGGAAACATATCCTGACGTCCACTCACTCACTGGCTTCCTCCCTTACCAGTCAACCAAGAAAAAGGGAGCTGGCCGATGGCCAGCTCCCAAAACCAAACCTACCAGATCATCTGCATCTGAAAGATGCAGATCAGTGCCTAGACAAAGTCCGCAGCAGCGGTGGTGACCACACCCTGCAGGATGGTCCATCCGGTCGTGTTCTGGAAGGTCGAGAAGCCAACATCGCCCACCACCAAGGCCGTCGCGACGTTGGCGGTGGAGGCAGTCGCGGTGCCATCGACCGTGAACACCCGGGTGGCAGCGTTGAACGTGCCGAGCAGGGTATAGGTCACATTAGCGACAAGATCGAGGGTCCGCGACAAGCTGAGGGCGTTCAACGCCGCAGTGGCCGCGACCGGGACATCGATCTTGTCAGTGCCGGTCGTGAAGTCGGTCACAACATCCACACCGTTACCAAACGTGATGGTGTTGCCGTTCGCGATGGCGACCGTCAGTGTCTCAGCCGATGGTGCCGTCGACGACCCTATGGCACCGACGAGGAAGGTATCGGCACCCGCACCACCGGTGACGGTATCGTTACCCGCACCACCGGTGATGGTATCGTTACCCGCACCACCGTTGATGGACTGATCATTGGCACCGGCGGTGATGACGTCATTCCCACTACCGGCCTGGACGTTACCACCGGACATAGCGTAGGCCGTGCCACCACCGAGGGTCAGAGCGCCCTTGAAGGCCGAAGCATCGATCTGCGTCGTGTTCGCCGCGGTAGAGAGCGTGAGGCTCGCGTCACCCGTGACGACGTGCTTGCCGGCAGCGTTGCTCGTCGTAAGAGTGTTGGTCGTGGCGCTCCCGATACCGAGCGACACAATGTTCACCGTCTCGACACCGGTCGGATTGGCGAGGGTCGCCAGAGTGACGCCAGTGGCGCTCGTTTCACTGGCCGTACCGAGATTGACCGTAACGACGTCGTTCAGCCCGGTCGTCGCGTCCTTCAGGGCGATGGTGAGCGCCGTAGCCACCTGATTCTGGCCACGAACATTGAACGTGTTCGCAGCACCGACGTTGCTGAACGAGTAATTGTCGGCAGCAGCAGCGATGGCGTTGACCGTAAAGGTCGAAACACCCGTCAACAGGCCGGCGTCCTGACTCACGTCGTCCGACGTATCGCCAGCGCCACCGTCCGTGAACGAGACCGCTTCGACATTGCTGATCTTTGCCGACACGGCGGCGGTGATCTGCGTCTGGGCGGCGGACGACGTGATGGCGATGGTATCCGTGCCAGCACCGCCATTGACGGAGTCATTGGCATCGAGCGTCGTGCCGAAGGTGAACGTGTCACCACCCGTACCGCCGGTCACGGTGTGATTGGCAGCACCGAAGCCCGAGAGGGACAGGCTCTCAGTCAGACCCGATGCATCGACAGTCCTCACGGACGTCGCAACGTTACCACCAGCATTACTCAGAGCCAGTGTCAGGCTCTTGTCGCCCGAAATGGTCAGGGTCGAGATCGTGCTGTCGACCGAGGCCAACGTGATCGAGCTGGCCGTGCCCGAGGCCCTGAGAACCAGCGTTTCGACACCGGCACCGAGGGCGGAGGACGAGTCGACGTTGACGGTGGAACCGCCGGTCACGTTGTCGAGGTTGATGGTGACCGAGTCCGAAGTGTTGGAAAGAGCGCTTTCGGCATAAACGACGGTCGTGGTCACCGCCGAACTCTTGACGTTGATCGTGCCGGCAGCGGCGACGTTGCCGAACGTGAGGGCGGAGCTGGAACCGTTGTTCTCCACGGTCGTCACGCCGGTCAGACCCGAGAGGTTGACCGTGGGCGTATTCGCCGTCGCCGTCACCGAGATGATCTCGACGTTCTTGATGTTCAGACTGGCGAGGCCGGCATCGGTCTGCAGCGCCAGGGTGTCCACCCCGCTACCGCCATCGATCGAGTCCACGGCCGTGAGAGTGACGCTGGTGCCGGAGGTCACACCGCCAATACGGTCGCTTCCGGACGTGCCGGTGATGGAATCAACACCGGTGGTCAGCGAGTAGGTCTGACCAGTCTGGGAAGTCGAGATGCTGGAGACCGTCGTCGCGATGCTCGTCTGAGCGGAAGCGGCCTGGCCCTGCGTCGTAATGCCGGCGAGGAAGGTCCGCGCGGCCGTCGCAGCAGCACTGGAAGCCTGCGACAGGGCGGCATTGGCGGCCGGATCGTTCGCCAGCTGCGTGATGTAGGCGTCGGCGGCGATCAGCTTCGACTGCGCCGGGATCTTGTAGCTGTCCGGGACGTTCGTCGCGCCCAGGTAGGACGAGAAGATCGTCCAGGCGGCCGTCTGCGTGCTGATCACGCCGGTCGAGATCAGGTTGCCCCAGGCGTTCTGCTCGAACGTCGAGGCGGCGAAGCCGAAGATCTGGTTGAAGATCTTGTTGACGAGCGTCGACGGGCTGTCGGTGGCGGCGAACACGCCGTCGGCGACGGCGGCGTTGTAGAACGCCGTCTGCAGGGCGGTCGACGGGGCCGAGCCGTTGAGCAGGTTACCCGTGGCATTCCGCCACTGGGTATCGGCCGGGCGGCCCAGGTAGGCCAGGAAGAGCTGGTTGGCAATCGCGTTCGACATTCAGGAACTCCCCTCAGGAGATCGAAAGGTCAGTGATCTTGGCGGCGCAGACGCCACGCTCCGGCCGGGCCGGCACGACAGGCGCCCGGATGTCGGCCCGGCACTCCGCCCGGGAACCACCCATACGGAGCGGGTCGTATCTCCGTGGCATGAAGAGTGGGGCCCCTTCCGGAACCGGTGGACACACGGACACCCCATTCCGGAATGCCGTGTGGGAGTTACTATATGCCTCGAATACCTGATGCAAGCAATTTGGTGCGGCCATGCGGCGATACCTCAATGAATCCGCCACTCTCGGATGGGTAGTAAGATATTACTAGAATAAATTTATCTCCCCATTTCGAAGGACCGGATCCGTCCCGCCGGGAGTCCGCCCGGGCGGGGTGGTGCTGCCGGTGCTGCGCGATTTCCCGGCCGCTGTTGCGCGCGGGAGACTGTGCGGGGCGCGGACGGGGACGGGAGGACGCAGCGGGAATTTCGCCCCGCACGGGCTTGCGATCCGCATGCGCGGGTGTGTATAGTGACTTTCATACACCGGGCCGCACCGTCCGGACCCACGAGGCGCCGTCCGGAGATCGCCGATGTACTCCCACCCCCAGCAGAACGCCTCGCACGACGTGAAGCGTCTGCGCCAGGAGGCCGGCAAGTGGCTGAAGCAGCTGCGCGAGGCGCGCGGCCTGTCGCAGCGGGACCTGGCCGACGCGGTGGGCGTCGAATATTACACCTTCGTCTCCCAGATCGAGGCCGGGCGCGGGCGCGTCCCGCCGGACCGCTACGAGGTCTGGGCGAAGAGCCTGGGGGTGGAGACCGCGACGTTCGTGCGCACCCTCATGCGCTGGTACGACCCGGTGACCTTCTCGCTCCTGTTCGCATCGGAGTTGCAGGCCGAAGGGGCGCGGGCGTAAGTCTGAGGGATCGAACCACCCCGGCCGGGACCGAGAGACGCCCATGTCCGCCGTGCCATGTCTGCCGTGATCGTCCCGTTCCGTACCGCCCGCAAACGTCCCGACGCCTGGGCGATCGAGGACGTCTCCGAGTGCTACCGCATCGTCGACAGCCTCGCCCGCGCGGGCATGGCGCTGTCGCTGGAGCGCGGTGAATCGGACGAGGGCGACCCCTGGATCATCTTCGTCCGCGAGGACACCCAGGACGTGCTGATCCACCTGGCCCGCATCGACGGCGAGGTGATCGCGGCCAGCATCGCCAGCGAGCACATGTTCCGCGGGCGGTCGCTGCGCGAGGTGCTGCGCCGCATCCTCCAGGCGCAGCCCTTCGTCCTGCCGCCCACCCTGCCGGTCGACGCGGGCGACCGCATCCTGATGCACCCGGCCACCATGCTGGCCGCCGTTCTCGCCACCGCCTTCGTCCACGCCGGCCGGGCCGAGGCCGCCGTCACGCTCGCCGTCGAGGTGGGGACGGACGGGATCGCGGACGAGGGAATTCCCGGCGCCGTCCACGCCGCGGCCCCCGTCCCCGCGGGCGACGCGGCGCAGGCCCCCACGTCCGCCCCCACGTCCGCCGCGCGCAAGGCGCCGCTGCCCGGCACGCCCGCATCCTCCGACGCCGCCCGCACCGCCGCACAGCCGGAGGGCGGGCAGACCGCCGCCCAGGCCACCACCGTCCTCGCCGCCATCGCGGCCACCGCCGCCGTCGTCTTCGCGGGCCCGGAGCTGCAGGGCTGGATCGCGGCCGTGTTCGGCCCCGCGGGGCCCGACGCCGCCGAGGCCGAGGCCGCCGCCGACGCCCGTACCCTCCTGGCCGGCCTCGACCACATGCTGGCCGACCTGCCGACGGTGGAGGCCGCGGCCGCACCCGACGCCGCCCACGCCCCCGCGGCCCCCGCCCCGGTCGAGCGCGTCGCCGCCCCCGCCACCCCGGCCGCGGCCGAGAAGACCGGCGCCCTGGTCGTCGCGGCCTCCACCGCGGTCCACGCGCTCGACGGCATCGCCGCGCTGATCGGCGACGTCGACACGGAGAGGGGCGCGCCGGCCCACGACCCGCGCACCGCCTGGACCCCCTGGACGACCGCCGCGGCCGACCCGGCCCCCGTGGCCCATCGCGCGGCCGCCCCCGAGGCCGCCGCCCTGCGCGAGGGGGCCGCCGGCCAGCCCGCCGACGCCGCGCCGAAGATCGCGCTCGCCGCCGCCCTGTCGCAGGCGACGCTCCAGCCCGCCGCGACCGCCCCGGCCCCCGCCGCCGCGGAGCCGGTCCGCACCACCGCCGCCACCGTCCATCTCGGCTGGGCCGACCTCTACCGCGAGGGTGCCGTCCTGCTGGACACGCTGAAGCCGGGGACCACGATCGCGACGGTGACCGCCGTCGCGGGGAAGGACCGGGCCGAGGCCGAGGACGCGACCCCGACGACCGTGCCCGCCGCCGGCGGCACGAAGGTCGCCGCCGCGACGGACACCGTGACCGTCGCCCCGGCCGAGACCGTCGCCCCGATCGAGACCGGGGCCGCGGTTCCCACGGCGGCGCCGGCGCCGGCCCCGGCTTCGGACGTGCTGGTCATCCGCACGCCGGCCGACATGGTCGCGACCACGGTGGCGATCTTCGACTTCACCTGGGGCGGCCGGCACGACGTGAAGGCGACGCCGGTGGACGTCGCCCTCCTGCGCTTCGCCATCGACACCAACCCCGTCGTGGCCGGCGCCGACCGGGTGCTGCTGGCCCAGGGCGGCGACGCGACCCGGGACGCGGTCATGCTGATGCCGGGCGTGGCCATGATCTCGGTCGACGCGGTCGCCCCGGCGCTGGCCGCCACCGTCCCCGCCGGCACCCTCAAATTCCAGTTCGATCAACATGCGGTCGTGACATTGGTCGGCGTCATCGATATCTGAACCCCGGCCGGTCCGCGCGACCGCCGGGCCCCGGGGGCCGGGGCGGGAGGGACGGGACCGGCACGCCGACCGTCCAACGAAGGCCGAAGCCGACCATGCCCCTCGCCATCCGGGATGCCGTTCCCGACTTCCGCAACCCGGGCTCCCAGGCGTGCACCCAGGCCCAGTTCGAGACGCCCGAGTTCGAGTTCTGGTGCCGGGAGATCCGCGAGCCGTTCCGCTATCACCGGAAGCTCTGGGAATACTGCTACCTGCTCCAGGCGCTCGCGACCCGTGGAATGATCGCGCCGGGCCGGCGCGGCGTGGGCTTCGGCGTGGGCAAGGAGATGACGGTCGCGGTGCTGGCGGCGCGCGGTGTCCACGTCACCGCCACCGACCTCGACCTGTCCACCGCCCAGAAGGAATGGGTGGAGACCGGGCAGCACGCGGCCGGCCTCGCCGACCTCAACGACAAGTGGATCTGTCCGCCCGACCTGTTCGCGCGCCTCGTCGACTTCCGGGTCGAGGACATGAACGCGATCTCGCCGGACCTGACCGGCTACGACTTCGCCTGGTCGCTCTGCGCCTTCGAGCATCTGGGCTCGATCCCCAACGGCCTCGCCTTCGTGAGGAACTCGCTGAAGTGCGTCCGCCCCGGCGGCCTCCTCGTCCACACGACCGAGCTCAACTGCTTCTCCGACGACGCGACGCTCGACAGCGGGCCGGTCGTCATCTTCCGCCGGCAGGACTTCACGCGCCTCGCCGAGGCGCTGACGGCGGAGGGCCATCACATCGAGCTGAACTTCAACCTGGGCACGGGCGACCTCGACCGCTTCGTGGACGAGGAGCCCTACACGGCGCGCCGCCACCTGCGCCTGCGGCTCGGCGGCCACGTGTCGACGTCGTTCGGCCTGATCGTCCGGAAGGCGGGGTGAGCGCCCGATGACCACGCCGATCGCCCCGCTGGCCGACCGGGTCCAGGGGATCCCGCTCCTGGGCCGCCCGCTGGCCCTCGTCCTGCGCATGCTCCATTCGGGCAAGGCCCAGGCCCGCCTGATCACCGCCGAGACCCGGGTGCGCGAACTCGATGCCGAGGCCCGGGCGATGCGCGCCCGGCTCGACGCGCTGGAGTCGATGGCCGGCGCCCTGCACCGGGAGATCGGATCGGTCCGCGACGACGTGACGGCCACACTCGACGACCGGAACCGCTCGCTGCGCGGCGAGGTCGGCCATGCGGTCGCCGGGCTGCGCGGGGAGTGGCGCGCCACGCTGGCCCGGGACAGCCGCGCCCTCGAACGGGCCGCCGCCGCGCTGGCCGCCGGCCGCCCGGCGGACGGCCTCGGCGTCGCGGCGCTGTCGGCGCCCGGGCACTACGTCGCCTTCGAGAACGCGTTCCGCGGCCGGTGGAAGGTCGAGGAGCGGATGCGGTGGTACGTCCCCCACCTCCGCGCGCTCTATCACCATGGGGAGACGCGGCCCGTGCTCGACGTCGGCTGCGGGCGGGGCGAGTTCCTGCTGGCGCTGAAGGAGGCGGGCCTGCCCGGCGTGGGCATCGACCTCAACCCCGCCATGGTCGATACCGCCCGCGCCCAGGGGCTCGACGTCACGCTCGCCGACGCGGTCGCCCACCTGCGCGACCGGGAGCCCGGCTCGCTGGCGGCGATCGCCTCCTTCCACGTGATCGAGCACATCCCCTTCGAGGGGGTCCTGCACCTGATCGAGGCGGCGAAGCGCGCGCTGATGCCGGGCGGCCTCCTGATCCTGGAGACCCCGAATCCGGAGAACCTCGCGGTCGGCGGCTGCACCTTCTGGTACGACCCGACCCACATCCGCCCGCTGCCGCCGGCGACGATGCAGTTCTACGTGCGCACGGCCGGCTTCGAGCCGGTGCGGATCGCGCGCTTCTTCCTCGACACCGAGGGGCCGGACACCGCCACCATCGACGTGCCGGTCCAGCCGGGCATCGACGGGCCGCTCGACTACGGATTGCTGGCCACCAAGCCGCGCGACCCGGCATGAGCCTCGGCGCCCGCGTCCTGGCGATCCCGCGCCGGATCGCGCAGACGCTGTTCTGGCGCCTGCTGCCCGACTGGGCACGCCTGCGTGACCGCACGGACGGGATCGAATCGCACCAGCGTGAGCTGCTCGCCTTCGCCCGGCAGCTCCAGCACGTGGCGGCCGACCACGAGGCGCGGCTGAACACACAGCGCCTGACCGCCGACGAGCTGCGCCGACGGACCGACGAGATCGACCGGCTCTCGACCCGACTGGCCCGCCACGTCGGCATGCTGCACGCACGCGTCGTCGGCTCGCTGGCCCCCCCGCACGCGGCCAAGGGCCCGCCGGCGCTGCTGATCGACCTGCGGATCACCCAGATCGCCCAGCGCGAGCGGGGCATCGTGCGCTATTCGACGGCGCTGGCCCTGGCACTCGCCGACCGGCGCCCGGCCGGCACGGTCGCCTTCCTGATCGATCCCGACCAGGAGCCGCCCGACGAGATCGCGGCGTTCCGGGCGCGCGGGACGGTGGTGGAGGGGACGGCGGCGATCGCCCGCCTGCCGCGCGTCACCCACTACCTCCAGTCGTGCCTGTTCGACCTGTCGAAGTCGGCGCAGGACCTGTTCCCGGCCGAGCTTGCCCGGTTCCGGCCGCGGCTGAGCGCCGTCGCCTACGACCTGATCCCCTGGATCTATCCGGACCGCTACCTCGTCGACGACCAGGCGCGCGAACGCTACGGCCATCTCTTCGACCTGTGCGCCCACGTCGACCATCATTTCGCGATCAGCGAACAGACCCGCCGGGACATGATCGCGATCGCCGGCGTCGAGGCCGACCGCGTGACCACGGTCCACGGCGGGGTCGACGTGGCCCGCTGGGCCCGCCTGCGCGACGAGCCCCTGCCCGAGGGGCCCCTGAGCATCGCGAACACGGCGGGTGACCGCTTCGTCCTCGACCGGCCCTACTGGCTCTACGTGGGCGGCGGCGACTTCCGCAAAAACATCCCCGGCCTCGTGGAGGCGTTCGCCCGCCTGCTGGCCGGCGTGCCGGGGCCGCGCCCGATGCTGGTGATCGCCTGCAGCCTGTCGGCGGAGGTCCGCGCCGGGGTGGCGGAGCAGGCGGCGGCGCTGGGCCTCGTCGTGGGCGAGGATCTGGTGATGACCGGCTTCGTGGACGACAGGACGCTCGCGCGCTGCTACCGCCGGGCCATCGCGACCGTGTTCCCCTCCCTCTACGAGGGGCTGGGGCTGCCGGTGCTGGAATCCTACTATTTCGGCGTCCCGGCGATCGCGTCGGGCACCACCTCGCTGGCCGAGATCACCGCACCCGCGTGCCGGTTCGATCCGACGAGCGCGCAAGACATCGCGCGCGCCATGCGCGACCTGCACGCCGATCCCGCCAGACGCGAGGCGTCGGTGGCCCACGGCCGCGCGGTGCTGGGCTTCTGCGACTGGC
>JBIJED010000305.1:0-4546 GCA_044343785.1 Azospirillales bacterium
CGCCCAACGTGAAGGGCTGGCCGGGCGGGGCGGCGTGGATCAACGCCGACACCATCCTGCGACGTCGCCAGATGGCGCAGGCCCTGGCCCGCAACGCCGCCGAGGCGCCCGAACCCTGGAACGTGCACGGCGGACCGACGGCCCTGCTGCTCGCCGCGCCCCCACAGACCACGCCGCCGGAGACGGCGCCGCTCCGGCGGCGTCTGGAGGTCCTCGTCGGCGATCCCGCCTACCAGCTGAAGTGAGGCTCCGATGATCGACCGGCGCACCCTCCTCGCCTCGCTCGCGGGCGGCGGCCTCGCGGTCCTCGCCCCCCGGCTCGCCGGGGCGGCCTCCGGCCCGCGCTGGGACCGGACCCTCGTCCTCGTCGAGCTCCAGGGCGGCAACGACGGGCTCAACACCGTCGTGCCCTATACCGACGAGACCTACCGCAAGCTCCGCCCGACGCTCGCGGTGCCGGCCGACGCGGTGATCCGCCTCGACGAGCGGCGCGGCCTCGCCCCGGAGCTCGAGAAGCTCATGCCCTCCTGGACCGCGGGCGATTTGGCGATCGTCGAGGGGGTCGGCTATCCGAAGCCCAACCGGTCGCATTTCCGCTCGATCGAGATCTGGGACACGGCGTCGGAGGCGGACGAGCATCTGGCCGACGGCTGGCTCGCCCGGCTGTTCCGCAGGGCGGCGCCGCCGGCCCCGCACGGCACCGACAGCGTGGTGATGGGCCGGGCCCATTTCGGCCCGCTGGGCGGCGCCGGGCCGGGCGGACGGACGCTCTTCCTCGACCAGCTCGAGGGGTTCGTGAAGTCCGCCGCGGCCCTGCCCGAGGTCGGCGCGGCCGCGCCCAACCCGGCCCTGTCGCTGGTACTCTCGGCGCAGCGGCTCTCCCGGTCGGCGGGCGCCAATCTCTCCACGCTCCTCGATCAGGCGAAGATCCCGCTGCCGCAGGGTTTCCCGCAGACGCCCGTCGGCAAGCAGCTGGCCGAGGCGTCCCGCCTCGTGGCGCTCGACTGCGGGGTGGTGGCGATCAAGGTGAGCCATGGCGGGTTCGACACCCACGCGGGTCAGGCGACGGTGCACCGGCGCCTCCTGACGGAGCTGGCCGACGCGCTGATGGCGTTCCGCAAGGAGATGAAGATGATCGGCGCCTGGGAGCGGGTGCTGGTCGCCACCTATTCGGAGTTCGGGCGCCGTGCGCAGGAGAACGCGTCGGCCGGAACCGACCACGGTGCCGCCGCACCCCAGTTCCTGATGGGCGGACGGGTGAAGGGGGGCCTCCACGGCGTGCCGCCGGACCTCGCGAAGCTCGTCGACGGCGACCCGACCCACGCGGTCGACTTCCGCAGCCTGTACGAGACCTTCACCCGGACATGGTGGTCCTTGGGCCCGGACGCGGCCGGTCTCGGCCGCTTCGCACCGCTCGACGCGCTGCGGGGATGAGGTGGCGGCCCGGGTTCGCTTGACAGCCTCCCGGGCCCTCGTCTAAAAGCCCCGAGCGATGGCGAAGGTGCCCCGGGTCCGGTCCGCTCGCCGCAGTCGTGGCAGTCCCATCGGGCCGATGTGTGCGCGTCGCTCGGCGGAAGGGTACCGCTTCACACGGGAATGCTCCGCCTTGTGGGCACCGGCTTTCCCGGTTAGGTTTCGGCATGCCGATCCGGACACCGCAGGATTGGTCGGGTTTGGTGAGGACGCGTAGCTCAGCGGGAGAGTTCATGCATCACAAGGGAATGCTCCGCCTTGCTGGCGCTGGCTTTCCCGAGTAGGCTTCGGAACGCCAATCCGGGCACCGCAGGATTGGTCAGATTTGGTAAGGGCGCGTAGCTCAGCGGGAGAGCACATGCTTCACACGCATGGGGTCACAGGTTCAATCCCTGTCGCGCCCACCATTCTCAAGTAATTCTTCTAGTCAATTCGCGCCCGGCTTCAGTGTGACCTGGGTTTTTTGACAATTCTGCGTCTGTTTTGTCTATGAATGCTTCTGCTGCGCGCCTTTGAGCCGTGAAGTCGGGCATTTTCTCTTTGCAGTACTTGGGTCGTCCGCCCGCGCGCGGACTTTGTCTGTTTGATGCTGCGTTGCCCGTCCCAACCGGTCGTGTACAGCACGGCGGAACCGTTCCCCGACCCCGATATCCTGCCACTCATTGATCCTTCGCCAGCGGAGCGTGCCCTCGACCTGATTGAGGGGTCATGCTGGTGCCGGAACCAATCTCCGCCGGAAACATCTCACAGGCGATGAGATCGTGTCCCTTGCCGTGGTGTAGCAGCGACACGGTCATCGCGCTCTCCGGCAACGCTGGCCGGTTTCGTCAGGCGGCCACGGCGGGCAGCATCACGGCGGCATCACGCAAGTCCGTTGGCGACACCGGCGTGCCAAAGCCGCGACACCGCCAGCGACAGCGCTACCGGTTTGACACGATCCATCTGGCCAGCGTTTCGGCGTCTTCCCGAGAGAGGTTTGGTTGTGCGGGCATCGCCATGGGCCCCCAGTTTCCCCCACCGCCCGCCATGATGCGTCCGGTGAGCGTCTCAACCGCGGCGCTGTCATTGGCATACCGGGCGGCGATCAGGTTGTAGGCGGGGCCGTTCATCCGGCGTTCGGCGTGATGGCAGGCGACGCAGTTTTTGCTTCGGGCAAGCTCGGGGCTCGCTAGGGCTGGCGATGACATGACAAGTGCGACGAGGACGAGCGTGAGACGGTAAAGGTCGGTCATCGGCAAGGCTTTCGGTCTGTGGCGTCCGGGCCGGACGGCATTGCATCGGAACATTCGGGCTGGGCGAATCGCCGGAAGCAAGGCCGCCGGCCAAGGCCAACCGCAGCAGCGCGCACCGCAACCGGTGCCACGCTAGCCGCGACGGCGACCGGAAGCCGGGCCTGCGGACAGGGCGGCGTCCTGTCCGGCCGCAGGGTCCGTCCACTTGGCGGACACTGCGGCCGGCGGGCGGAAAAGCTCAGTTCGGACTGAGGCGGAAGATCTCGCCCGTGTCGGTGCCGATGTACAGGTTACCGTCCGGCCCTTGAACGGCCGAGCGGAAGCGTGCGGCCGGCATAGGCAGCGGGACGTTCAGACGGGTCGAGGACAGCCCGTCGGCGGCAGTGTCCAGAATGTCGATCCGGTTACCCACCGGCGTCCCATGGATGCCGATGCCGAGATACGTCACGGCCATTCGCCCGTTCCAGTCGCGCCACTGCGACCCGCTCAGGAAGGTGCAGGAGGACATGCCCTGCGACAGGCCATCATTGACCCAGGCCGGCCGCATCGCGGTTGGGTGGGCGCGAAGGTCGGTCATCGGCATGAAAGCAGAGCGCTCGGCGGGTGCCGTCGCGCCCATCTGGTTCGGCATGTAGCCGCAATAGCCGTCGGGGCAGTCGCCACGCCCGCTCACGTTCGGGCGCGGATCCCAGCCGCCATTGCCGCCGGCGACCAGCGCGGTGACTTCGTCGGTGTGCCAGGGGCCGTGTTCGGCGGCGAAGGGGCGGTTGTCGCTCGGGCGGAAGCAGATGCCCTGCGGGTTGCGGTGCCCATAGGTGAAGACGCGCGGATCGAAGCCCGCCGGGGCGTTGTTGCCCGCAGCCGGCCGCCCGTCGCGGTCGATCCGCAGCACCTTGCCTGCGATGATCGTCGGGCTTTGCGGCCCGGCGCCGCTGTGGGTGTCGCCGGTCGTCACGTAGAGGAAGCCGTCGGCGGGGCCGAAGCGGAGCCGGCCGCCATTGTGCGCGCCGGAATCGCCGAACGGGTGGTCGCTGGCCCTCGGCTTGTAGGCGATGTCGGTGACGATGTCGGTGCGGCCCGCGACGCGCGTAAGGTCGGCGTTGACCGTCAGTCGCAATACGCGGTTGCTGCCAGGCGCCGTCATCCGGGATGACGAGTAGATGTAGATGAAGCGGTTCTGCGCGAAGTTCGGGTCGATCGCCACGCCGCTCAACCCGGCCTGGCCGTCGCAGAAAAGGTCGGCCGCCGTGTCGGCGTAGCCTTGCGAGCCGCCGATGCCGAGCAGCGCGTTGGTGGCGCCGGAAGGCAGGCGAACCGAGAGGCCGCGGCACTTCTCGGTGAAGAACATCGTGCCGTCAGGCAGGAAGGCCATGTCCCAGACGAATTCCCGACCCTGCACGATGGTCGTGCTTGTCAGGTTCGGACCGCCCTGGGCTTGCGCGGCCATGGGCGAAGCGAGCGCTGCCGCCGCGAGAACCGCCCCAGGCAACAAGAACCGCAGATTACTTTTCAACATTGATTCCTCCCGATCCGATTTTGTTTCAGATGCGTTTTTCCGGGTGGCGATGTTCCCGCGCCGTGCTCTTGCGGGCTGCGCACCACAACCTCCGGGATGAAAGCCTAACCCGTCACACACCCTCCGAAAAGGAAAACCTTCAGACGAACCGCTGCGCCGGGACAGATGTACCTGCGCTCCGGATCGCCTCGGTCGCCATTTGTCAGGGCGAACCATCCGTCCGTCCGACCAAGGCAAAATGATCGTGCCCCTCGGCCGTGGTGTAGCAGCGACATGGTCATCGCGCTCTCCGGCAACGCTGGCCGGTTTCGTCAGGCGGCCACGG
>JBIJED010000306.1:0-4543 GCA_044343785.1 Azospirillales bacterium
CCGCCCGGCCCAGTGGGCCGCCGCCCAGTGGGCCGAGCCGCTCGACCAGTATCTCGGGGCCGAGAAGGACGCGGTGATGGCCCGCTACCTGCCGGCCTACCGCGAGGCGAACGTCGTCGGCGGCCGTGTGATCGCGCTCCCCTACTTCGCGGACAGCCAGTTCCTCTACTACCGCAAGGACCTGCTCCAGAAGTACGGGTTCCAGCCGCCGAAGACCTGGGACGAGCTGATCACCCAGGCCCAGCGGATCAAGCAGGGCGAGGGCAACGCGAACCTGCAGGGCTTCTCGACCGCGGGCGCGCCGATCGAGGGCACGGTGTGCACCTACCTCGTCCCCGTCTGGGGATCGGGCGGCAACCTGACCAACGCGCAGGGGCGCATCGCGCTCGACGGTGCCGCGGCGAAGCGGCCGTTCGAGCTGTTCGCCCGCATGAAGGACACGGGCGTCCTGCCCAACAACATCGCCGAGATCGTGACCGACCGCATCCGCCTCGACTTCCAGGCCGGCAACGTGATCTTCGCCCAGCAGTGGGGCTACGCCTGGAACCGCTTCCAGGCCGACGCGGACAGCCAGGTGAAGGACAAGGTGGGCGTCGTCCCGCTGCCGAGCTTCGCCGACGGCCAGCCCTCCACCTGCATCGGCGGCTGGCAGCTCGCGGTCAGCGCCTTCTCGCGCAACAAGCAGGCGGCGGTGAACCTCGTGCGCTTCCTCTCCAGCCCCGAGGTCTCGAAGATGCAGGCGATCCTCGCCTCGCACCTCCCGGTCTTCCCCGACGTCTACACCGACGCCGACGTGCTGAAGGCGAACCCGTGGTTCGCGGAGGCCCAGCCGGTGGTGCGTGCGGCGCGCGCGCGCCCGGTCAGCCCGCGCTACACCGAGGTCAGCGACATCGTCCGCTCCAACATGAACGCGTTCCTCGCCGGCACCCGCAACGCCGACCAGGCCCTGGCCGACATGACCACGCGGCTGACGCCGATCTTCCGCTGACCCGAAGGACCGCCCCGCCGCCCGCGACGGCGGCGGGGCGCCTCCCAGACCCGATCCGCGGGGCGACGCCATGTCGAGCGACACGCTGACCCGCAAGGACGTGCCGACGGCTCCGCGCGTCCGCGGCGACATCTCCGAGCGCACGCTGGCGCTCCTGCTGCTGGCGCCGGCCATCCTGCTGCTGCTGCTGGTGGTGGTCTATCCGGTCGTCCAGCTCGTCATCTCCAGCGTCCACTTCATCCATCTGGCGCAGCCGTGGATGGGGACGCCCTTCGTCGGGTTCGACAACTACGTGCGCGCGTTCGAGGACCCGCGGTTCTGGAACGCCACGACGAACACGCTGATGACCATCGTCGTGACCGTGCCCGGCGCCCTGGTCGTCGGCATGGGGCTGGCGCTCCTGGCGAACCAGCCGTTCCGCGTCAAGTGGCCGACCCGCCTCGGCCTGCTGCTGCCCTGGGCGCTGCCGCTGGTGTTCGCGGGGCTGATCTTCCGCTGGTTCTTCGACAGCCGGCAGGGGGTGGTGAACGACGTCATCCGCCGCCTCGGGTTCGAAGCACCCCAGTGGCTCTCCTCGCCCGACCTCGCCTTCGTCGCGATCTGCATCGCCATCGTCTGGAAGACGTCGTCCTTCATGGCGCTGGTGCTTCTGGCCGGCATGCAGACGATCCCCCGCTCGCTCTACGAGGCGGCGGAGGTGGACGGGGCGACGAAGTGGCAGCAGTTCTGGCGCATCACCGTTCCGATGCTGCGCCCGGCCATCGTCGTGGCGCTGATCTTCCGCACCATCACCGCCATCCAGACCTTCGACATCCCCTATGCCATGACCGGCGGCGGGCCCGGCGACGCGACCGAGACGCTCGCCATGTACATCCACAAGACGACGCTCGACTTCCTCGATTTCGGCTACGGCTCCGCCCTGGCCGCGATCATGTTCCTCATCAGCATGGCGGTGACGGCGGTCTATCTGCGCCACACCCGCCGCGAGAGCGAGAGCTGACCGCCATGTTCGGACTGAAGCCCCGCTGGGTGGTGCTGCTGGCCGGGACGATCGTCGTCGTCAACGGCTTCTTCCCCATGCTCTGGATCCTCCTCACCTCGCTGAAGACCGAGACGGAACTCCTCAGCCAGCCCATCACCTACCTGCCCGAACGGCCCACGCTGGCGAACTACCACAAGGCGTTCGCCGACCAGCCGCTGCACCTGTTCCTGTTCAACAGCTTCATGGTCTCGACGCTGTCGACGCTCCTGTGCGTGACGGTCTCCGCCTTCGCCGCCTATGCGCTGGTGCGGCTGAAGGTGCCGTTCCGCAACCTGATCCTGTCGGCGATCCTCGTCGTGGCGATGTTCCCGCTGATCTCGCTCATCGTCCCGCTGTTCCAGACGATGCGGATGCTGGGCATCCTCAACACCTGGTGGGCGCTCGTGCTGCCCTACACGGTCTTGTCGATGCCGGTGTGCACGCTGGTTCTCGCCAGCTTCTTCCAGGACATCCCGCACGACCTGGAATCCGCGGCGATGATCGACGGATGCTCGCGGTTCGGGGCGCTCTGGCGGATCGTGGTGCCGCTGTCCGCACCCGGCGTCTTCACCGCCGCCATCCTCGCCTTCGTCAACGCCTGGGACGAGTTCCTCCTGGCGCTGACCTTCGCGAACCGGGTGGAGGTGCGCACCCTGCCCGTCGGCATCACGCTCTACCAGAGCGAGTTCGCCTTCCCCTGGCCGCTGATCTCGGCGGCGCTGATCGTGGCGCTGATCCCGATCACGGTGCTGATCGCCGTGTTCCAGGAGCGGGTGGTCAGCGGGCTGACGGCGGGCGGGCTGAAGTGAGGGGGCTCCGCTCAGGCCCCGTCGGCCGCCATGGCCGGGCGGTCGACGAGCGCTCGGATCGCCTCCGCGGGCATGTCCACGAGGCCCGGGCCCCACACGACCGTGGCGCCGTCGTCCTCCAGCGTCATCGCCGCGAAGAGCGCGGGGTCGGACCGCAACGGCGCATAGTGGGCGTAGCGGCGGACGAGCGCGCCGAGGTCGACGAGGTCCTCGCACCCGTCCAGCCAGCGCACGCGGACACGTTGGCCGCCTTCGGACCGGATCGAGACGATGGTCGGAAGGGCGTCTCCGACCCGGATCGGATCTTCATCGCGCATTCAGGCGCCTTCAGACGTCCCAGAGAAGGTCGCGGTTTCCCGCAGCCCATTCAAGCGCCTCTTCCAGATCGGCGCGACGCGCATGTCCGGCGAGGATCCGCGACGTCCGCAGATCGACGTTGCAGCGCGTGGCCGGACCGATCAGGCGGAAGTGCGGTGGATTGTGATCGCCCGCGAACATCTGAAGCTTCACGTTCGACAGGCGATGGATCGTCGGCACCGACCGAAGATCCATCCGCCACCCGCTGACCGCCACCTCTGATGGTGGATCGCTAACCCCTCCCCGGACCCCGCGCCCATGACCTTCGACCCCGTCCGCCTCCCGCCCCTCAAGCGCCTCGCCTTCGAGCGGACCGTTCCGCAGGGGGCCGTGTTCGACACCGAGGCCGGGCCGCTGGAGATCACCGCCCATGCGCCCGGCATCTTTCGCCTGCGCCTCGGCTCGAAGCACGGGTTCGACTACGGGCTGGTCGCCAGCGGGCCGGAGCCGGTCGACGTGCGGGTGGAGCACGACGAGGGCTCCGCCCGCCTCGTCGCCCCCGACGCGACGCTGGAACTGGCGGGCGACCCGGTGCGCCTCACGGTCCTGCGCGAGGGGCGGCCGCTGCTGCGCTTCGCCACCGACGCGCACTTCCGCCGCCGCCACCGCCTGCCGCCCTTCGCGAAGACCGCCGACGGCTGGTTCGCGGCGTTCGAGCTGGTGTCGGACGAGCGGATCTACGGGCTGGGCGAGAAGTGGGGGGCGCTCGACCGGCGCGGCCAGCTGATCCGGTCGAGGAACGAGGACGCGCTCGGCGTGAACGCCGAGTTCTCCTACAAGAACAGCCCCTTCGCCTGGTCGACGCGCGGCTGGGGGATCTTCGCCAACACGCCGGCCCCCACCACCCACGGCGTCGGCCACGCCCAATGGTCCCACCGCTCCTATGGGCTGAAGGTGGAGGACGAGGGCCTCGACCTGTTCCTCTTCGTGGGCGACCACGGCCCGGCGATCCTCGAACGCTTCACCTGGCTGACCGGACGCCCGCCCGGCGTGCCGCGCTGGAGCCTGGGGGTGTGGATGAGCCGGGCCTATTACCGCACCGCCGACGAGGCGATGGCGGTGGCGAAGACGATCCGCGAGCGGAAGATCCCGTGCGACGTCTTCACGCTGGACGGGCGGGCGTGGCTGAAGGTCGACACCCGCTTCGCCTTCGAGTGGGACGCCGAGCGCTATCCCGACCCCGCCGCCTTCTCCCGCGACCTGAAGGCGTTGGACTTCAAGCTGTGCGTCTGGGAGTACCCGCTCGTCTCGGTTCAGAACCCGCTGTTCGACGAGATGGCGGCGAAGGGCTGGCTCCTGAAGGAGAAGGACGGCTCGACCCACCGCTACGGCTGGGATCCCGAGCCCTTCGGCGCGGTGCTGACCCCG
>JBIJED010000307.1:0-4529 GCA_044343785.1 Azospirillales bacterium
GCAGGCTCTGCGTCGCGAGATCCACCGATCCGGCGAGGAGGAGGCTGCGGATCTCGGTCGGCGGCACGTCGAACGCGGGCAGGGCGATGACCCCGTCGCCGCCGCGGATCGTGAGGCGGGCGGCCGAGGGGATGCCCGCCGCGTCGACGCGGGCGCGGGCCTCGGCGTCGACCGTGATGGCCGCATCCGCGAGAAGCGACGGATCCGCGAGGAGCGGCGCCAGTGCCGCGAGCGAGACGCGCTCGGCCCAGACGTCGAGATGCCGCCCGCCGTCGGCCGACGGCGGCCCGGCGGAGGCGACGAGCCGCCCCTCGCCGTCCGAGCGTTCCAGCGTCGCCCGGGCGCCGAGGACCGCGAAATCGTCCGCGAAGTCGACCTCGAGCCGGCCGGCCACGGTCCAGCCGAGCCGCCCGATGGGGCCGAGTTCCGGTGCGACCGCCGCGAGATCGCGCAGCCCGATCGCGCCGAGCCGCAGGACCGAGCGCGACACCCCGGTGCGGTAACTCCGCGACACGTCGAGCGAGATCGTGGTGGCGGCGGCGCCGGCCGACAGCGTCATCGCCGCCTCGACCGTGACGCCCTCGCCCTCCCGGCGCAGCGTCAGGTCCGATCCCGTCGTCTCCCAGGTACGGTCGGCGCGCAGGTCGTCGATGACGAGGCGGGCGTCGACGATGCGCAGCAGTGCCAGCCGCCCGAACGGCGTCGCCGGATCGGGCGGGGCGAGGATGGCCTGGACGAGGGCCGCGCCGAGGCTCGCGCCCTCGTCGGCCGTCTGGGCCGTCGGGCGGACGTCGAGCTGGAGCGACCCGTCCTCCAGCCGCGTCAGGAAGATGGTCGGGCGGACCAGCTCCATCTCGGTCGGCGAGATGGAGCCCCGGAGGAGGGCCTGGAGATCCAGGCTCACCCCCATCTCGGGCACGGTCACGATGCGCCCGACGGCGCGCGGCGCGTCGCCCTCGCCCGCGTCCGCGGTCAGCCGTCGCGCCCGGATCTCCAACGGGCGGGCGAGCCCTTCCCATGTCAGCACGATCTCCCCGACCCGCAGGCGAACGCCCTGCCCGTCGCCCTGCCGTTCGACCTCGGCGCGCAGCATCGGCTCCAGGAAGTCGAGCGACACCGGGCCCTGCGAGAGCCGCCAGAAGAAGAGCCCGAGCAGGACCGCGATCCCCGCCACGAGACCGCCGACGATCTCGAGGGCGAGGACCAGGGTGCGGCGCACCATCATCGCGGGCCGTCCCCGCCCGTCTTGACCCCGGGCCGACGCATGGCCAACGTATCGCCCCCGGTTCGGGAGGACGCCGCCTTGTTCCCATTCGATCCCGCGAACCTGCCCCCGACCACGCCGTCCGACCGGACGGACCGCGCGCGGGAGCGCTGGTCGGCGCTGGCGGGCGTGGTGGAGGACGCCGGGCTGGCGGCCTTCGTCCGCGCCGTGCCGGCCGATCCGACGGGTGCCGCGCTGCTGGACGCCGTCTTCGCCCACAGCCCGTACCTGACCGACAGCGTCCTGAAGGAGCCGGCCTTCCTGCGCGCGGTCGCCGAGGCCGGGCTCGACGACGCGGTCGCGGCGGCACTGGCCGATGCCGGGCGGGACGATCCGGCGGAGGCGACGCCCGCGCTCATGCGGTCGATGCGTGTCGCCAAGCGGCGCGTCTCCCTGGGCGTGGCACTGGCCGACATCGCGCAGGCGTGGCCGCTCGAACGGATCACCGGCACCCTGTCGTCCCTGGCCGAGGTCACGCTCGACCGCGCGGCCGCGCATCTCCTGCGTCGCGCGGCGACCGCCGGCGACGTCGAGACCGGCGACGTCGACAACCCGTGCCGGGGGTCCGGCCTGATCGTTCTCGGGATGGGCAAACTCGGGGCCTGCGAACTCAACTATTCCAGCGATATCGACCTGATCGTCCTGTACGACGAGGATCGCGTCCGCACCGAACGGCCGGACACCCTCCAGCGCACGTTCATCCGTCTCGCCCGCGACCTCGTCCGCATCATGGAGGAACGCTCGGCGGAGGGCTATGTCTTCCGGACCGACCTCCGGCTCCGGCCCGATCCCGCGGCGATGCCGCTGGCGGTGTCCGTCGGCTCGGCCGAGAGCTACTACGGAAGCGTCGGTCAGAACTGGGAGCGGGCGGCGATGATCAAGGCCCGCCCGGTCGCCGGCGACCGGGAGGCCGGCCGCGCCTTCCTCGAAGGGCTGCGGCCCTGGATCTGGCGCCGCCACCTCGACTTCGCCGCCATCCAGGACATCCATTCCATCAAGCGCCAGATCAACGCGCACCGGGGCCACAAGGTCGTCGCGGTGAACGGCCACGACGTGAAGGTCGGCCGCGGCGGGATCCGGGAGGTCGAGTTCTTCGTCCAGACCCAGCAGCTCATCTGGGGCGGCCGCGACCCGCGCCTGCGCTCGCCGCGCACCGTCGACGGGCTCGACGCGCTGGTCGCGGCCGGGCGGGTCGACCGGCGGGTCGCGGACGAGATGGCCGCGAGCTACCGCTGGCTGCGCCGGCTGGAGCACCGGCTCCAGATGGTCGACGACCGGCAGACCCATTCCCTTCCCGCCGACGACGCGGGCGTGGACGCCGTCGCCGCCTTCCTGGGCCACGCCGACCCGCGGGACTTCCGCGCGGCGCTGCGCGGCCATCTGGAGCGGGTGGAGGACCATTACGCCGCGCTGTTCGAGGAGGCGCCGGCGCTGTCGGGGCCGGGCAACCTCGTCTTCACCGGGCAGGAGGACGACCCCGGCACGGTCGCGACCCTGTCGCGGCTGGGCTATGCGAATCCGTCGGGCGTGATCGCCACGGTCCGCGGCTGGCACCACGGCCGCTATCGGTCGACGCGCAGCCAGCGCTCGCGCGAACTCCTGACAGAGCTGGTGCCGGCCATCCTCGAACGGCTCGCCGGCTCGCCGCAGCCGGACGCGGCCTTCGGCGCGTTCGACGGCTTCCTGGCGGGCCTGCCCGCGGGCGTCCAGCTCTTCTCTCTGTTCCAGGCGAACCCGAGGCTCCTCGACCTGCTGGCGGACATCCTCGCGACGGCACCGCGCTGGGCCGAGGCGCTGGCGCGGCGGCCGACGCTGCTCGACGCCGTGCTAGAACCGGGGTTCTTCGGCACCCTGCCGGACGCGGACGCGCTGGCGGCCGACCTCGACCTGCGCCTCGGTCCCGTCACGGCCTACGAGGAGGCGCTCGACGTGGTGCGCCGCTGGGCGACGGAGATGCAGTTCCGGGCCGTCGTCCTCATCATCCGCGGCACGATCGACAGCGACTGGACCGGCCCCTTCCTGTCGGACGTCGCCGACACGACGCTGCGCGCGCTCCAGCCTCGGGTGGAGGCGGAGTTCGCGCGCCGGCACGGTCGCTGCGCGGGCGGCGGGATCGCGTTCGTGTCGCTGGGCAAGCTGGGCGAACGGCGGATGTCGATCGGCTCCGACCTCGACCTCATCGCCGTCTACGACGTGGCCGACACCGGGGCGGCCAGCGACGGGGAGAAGCCGCTCTACCCCTCCGAATACTACATCCGCCTGACGGCGCGGATGATCGCCGCCGTCACGTCGCTGACCGCCGAGGGGCGCCTCTACGACGTCGACATGCGCCTGCGCCCGTCCGGCAACAAGGGTCCGCTGGCGGTGAGCCTGGAGGGCTTCGTCGCCTATCAGACGACCGAGGCGTGGACGTGGGAGCACCAGGCGCTCACCCGCGCCCGGGTGGTCACCGGCCCGGCGGACCTGGCACCCCGAATCGACCGGGCGGTGCGCGCGGTGCTGGCCCGCCCGCGCGACCCGGACCGGCTGCTGCGCGACGTCGTCGACATGCGCCGCCGGATCGACGCGGAGTTCCGCACCGTCGACCCCTGGTCGGTGAAGCACCGGCGCGGCGGCCTCGTCGACGTCGAGTTCGTGGCCCAGTGGCTCGTCCTGCGCCATGCCGCCACGATGCCCGGAATCGTGACCGGCGAGACGGGCACGACGATCGCGGCGGCGGCGGCGCTGGGGTTCCTGACGGCGGTCGAGGCCGACACGCTGCTCGGCTCGCTCGTTCTCTGCCGGCACGTGCAGGCGGTCCTGCGGATCGTGTCGGCCCAGGGCGGGTTCGACCCGGCGACGGCGCCGGACTGCGTGCGCCGGGTGATCGCGCGCGCGGCGCTGGGTGCTGACGCCGACGCCGTTGACTTCCCCCGGGTGGAACCAAGACTCATCGCCACCACCGCCGCGGCCCACGCCGTGTTCGAGACGATCCTGGCGCTCCCGGCGGACGAGGCATCAGCGGAGAAGAACCGGACATGACCGTCGACGTCGGCCAGAAGGCGCCCGATTTCACCATGCCCACCAACGGCGCCGGCAGCGTCTCGCTCGCCGGGCTGAAGGGGAAGAAGGTCGTCCTCTTCTTCTATCCCAAGGACGACACGCCGGGCTGCACGAAGGAGGCCTGCTCCTTCCGCGACAACCTTCCGGACTTCACGGGCGTGGACGCGGTCGTCATCGGCGTGTCGAAGGACAGTGCCGCGCGCCACGACAAGTTCGTGAAGAA
>JBIJED010000308.1:0-4527 GCA_044343785.1 Azospirillales bacterium
GCCACGGGCGGAACGTATCCATCCGGCGTGGGCCGCCTTCCGTCGTGACGCTGAACCTGTCTCCTGATCCTACGGGCGCTCTTTCGGGCGCCGCTAAGGACGGGAGCGGGCGGCTGCATGGAGATCATCACCGGGGTCGAGCGGCGTCGCCGCTGGCGGCCCGAGGACAAGCTGCGGATCGTGGCCGAGGTGGAGCGCCCCGGGGCGAACTTCGCCGAGGTGGCGCGGCGGCACGGGTTGAGCCGCGGCCTTCTCTGGCAGTGGCGCGACCAGGTCCGCCGGGGCGTCCTGGGGAGCGACCCCGCCCCGATGTTCATGCCCGTGCACGTCGTCGATGGGGCACCGGCCCTGGACGTGCCCGTCTCGTCGGCACCGACGCCGCGCGCGATGCCGTCCGAGGCCGGCTGCGGCCGGATCGAGATCGCGCTGCCCGACGGCACGCTGATCCGCGTCCCGGAGGCGGTCGGGGCCGCCGCGCTGCGTCGGGTGCTGACGGCGCTGCGCCGATGATCCCCGTCCCCTCCAGCGTCCGGATCTGGTTGGCCGCCGGCCACACGGACATGCGGCGCGGCATGAACAGCCTCGCCCTCCAGGTCCAGGAGGCGCTGGGGCACGATCCGCACGCCGGCGACCTCTTTGTCTTCCGCGGCCGTCGGGGCGATCTGGTCAAGGTCGTCTGGCACGACGGGGTCGGCATGTCGCTCTACATGAAGCGGCTGGAGCGGGGCCGGTTCATCTGGCCGCAGGCGGCCGACGGCTGCGTCGCCATCTCCGGCGCACAGCTGGCCTACATGCTCGACGGCATCGACTGGCGGAACCCGCGCCGCACCTGGCCGACTTCGATCGGAACCAGGGGCCGACATGAAATCGGAACCGCCGGCCGACATCGTCGGAATCCGCACCAAGCTGCGGCACGACCGCTTCGGCGCCTCGTCCGAGCGCAGCCGCAAGCTGCTCGACCAGCTGGAACTGGAACTCGACGAACTGGTGACGGCGGCCGCCGAGGCCGACGCGTCGGCCGTCATCGCCGCCGGCCGGCCCCGCGCCGAGGGTCCAGCCACCCGGCGTGCGCCGGCCCGCGCACCCTTGCCCGATCATCTGCCGCGCGAGCGCGTCGTCGTGCCAGCGCCCGCGGCCTGCCCCTGCTGCGGCGGCACGCTGTCCAAGCTGGGCGAGAGCCTGCCCCCGACCTGATCGGGGGACGTGACCGAGACGCTGGAGGTCGTGCCGCGGCGGTGGAAGAGCCTGCCCCCGACTTGATCGGGGGTGATCCAGACCGTGCGGGAGCGCTTCGCCTGCCGGTCGTGCGAGCGGGTGACCCAGCCGCCGGCCCCGTGCCATCCCATCGCCCGCGGACGCGCGGGGCCGAACCTGCTGGCCGGCGTGCTGGAGGCGAAGTTCGGCCAGCACCTGCCGCTGAACCGGCAGAGCGAGACCTTCGCCCGCGAGGGCTTGCCCTCGCGAAGGCGGGGGGCATCGACCTGAGCGTCTCCACCCTGGCCGACTGGGTGGGGGCGGCGAGCGCGACGCTGGCGCCCCAGGTGGCGCTGGTCGAGGCGCACGTGCTGTCGGCCGCGCGGCTGCACGGCGACGACACGACGGTGCCGCTGATGGCCAGAGGCCGGACCGTCACCGCCCGGCTGTGGACCTACGTGCGCGACGACCGGCCGTTCGGCGGGCCGGACCCGCCGGCGGCCCTGTTCCGGTTTTCCGCTGACCGCGGCGGCGAGCATCCGGTCCGGCACCTGGCCGGCTACGCGGGCATCCTCCAGAGCCTGCCCCCGCGAAGGCGGGGGCCGACGCCTATGCGGGGTTCGGCGCGCTCTACGCGGCCGGCCGCCGGCCGGGACCGATCGTCGAGGCCGCCTGCTGGGCACACGGACGGCGCAAGCTGTTCAAGCTGGCCGAGGTCGCCCGCGCGCCGCTGGCCGTGGCGGCGGTGGAGCGGATCGACGCGATCTTCGACGCCGAGCGCGCGCTGAACGGCCTGTCGCCGGATCTTCGACGGGCCGCCCGCCAGGAACACGTCGCCCCGCTGGTCGCCGGGCTGGAGACGTGGATGCGGGCCGAGCGGGCGCGCCTGTCGCGCCATGCCGAGGTGGCCAAGGCGATGGATTACATGCTCAAGCGCTGGGACGCGTTCGCCCGCTTCCTCGACGACGGGCGCATCTGCCTGACCAACAACGCCGCGGAACGGAGCCTGCGCGGGGTGGCGCTGGGCCGCAAGGCGTGGCTGTTCGCCGGCTCGCCCCGGGGTGGGGCGCGGGCGGCGGCGATCTATTCGCTCATCGTCACGGCGAAGCTGAACGGCATCGACCCGAGAGCGTGGCTGGCCGACGTGCTGGCCCGGATCGCCGATCACCCCGCGCGACGGCTGCACGACCTGCTGCCCTGGAACTGGACGCCGCCCCGCACGCTCGACGTGGCGGCCTGACCGTGGCCCCGATCCGACGCGTGCTCGACCCGGAGAACCTGATCAGGTCGACCGCCCCCTGACCGCCACGGCCTTCGGCGGATGGATACGGCAGGACGGCAACTGTTGATGGCGCTGGATGCGCCGCGCCTGCGGGGCCTGTCTGCGGAGGAGCGCCGAGCGACGGTAGCGGCCCTGGCGATCCTGCTCGTCGAGGCCGCAGCGGTCGGGGGCGGCCATGACGGGCGCTGAACCGATCCCCGCCGCGATCCTCGGCCGGAAGGCCGTCGTGTATGTTCGGCAGTCCAGTCCCGGCCAGGTGGCGGCGAACACCGAGGGTAAGCGACGCCAGTACGAGCTCGTCGAGGTGGCGCGCCGGCGGGGATTCCGGGAGGTCGAGGTGATCGACGACGATCTCGGGCGTTCTGGCGGCGGGATGGTCGCCAGACCGGGCTTCGAGCGGCTCGTCGCGGAGCTCTGCGCCGGTCGGATCGGCGCGGTTCTCTGCCTTGAGGCCGCCAGGCTGGCCCGCAATGGCCGCGACTGGCACCATTTGCTCGAACTCTGCGGTCTGGTCGAGGCGCGGGTCATCGACCACGACGGCGTCTACGACCCGTGCCGCCCGAACGACAGGCTGTTGCTGGGCATGAAGGGCAGCATCAGCGAGTTCGAGCTCGGGATCCTGCGGACGCGGATGCTGGATGCGGCACGGTCCAAGGCGCGGCGGGGCGAACTGCGCATCCCGGTCCCGGTCGGCTATGTCTGGCACCGCGAGTACGGGCTGGGCCTCGATCCCGACCTTCGTCTCCAGCGCACGATCCGTCTGGTGTTCGAGCGCTTCCGGCAACTCGGCAGTGCCCGCCGGACCCTGCTCTCGCTGACCGCAGATGGTCTCTGCTTTCCCCGGCCGTCGGACGGGAAGCGGACCACCGCCTTCGAGTGGACGCCGGTGCGCTACCGCAACGTGATCTCGCTTCTCAAGAACCCGTTCTATGCAGGCGCCTACGTCTACGGGAAGAGCGGCAAGCGCGTGGTCATGGTCGATGGTCGGGCCCGTCGCAGCTATGGGCACGGACGGTCGCGCGACGAATGGGAGGTCATGATCAAGGACCACCACGAAGGCTACATCGACTGGCCGGAGTACGAGCGCAACCAGGAGACCCTCGCTGCCAATGCCTACGGAGAGCCGGGAGGACCGAAGTCCGGCCGCGGCGGACGCGCGCTCCTCACCGGCGTGATGAGCTGCGGTCGCTGCGGCCGCTCCCTGGTGGTCGCCTACGCCGGACGGCCGCCGGGACGGCCCGTCTACCGGTGTGATCGTGGCCATGTCGCGCTCGGTCTGCGGCGCTGCATGAGCTTCGGCGGCACCCGCGTCGATGCTGCCGTCGCGGCGGAGCTGCTGCGCGTGGTAGAGCCCATGGCGATCGAGGCGGCGCGGGAGGCGGAGCGCATGCACGCCGAGAGCCTAGCCGCAGCGCGGCGAATGGCGGAGCTGGACCTTCAGCAGGCGCGCTACGACGCCGCGCTCGCCGAGCGCCGCTACGCCGCCTGTGATCCGGACAACCGCCTCACCGCCGCTCAACTCGAGCGCAACTGGGAGACGGCACTTCGCCGTGTCGAGGCGTGCGCAGCCCGCGTCGAGGCCGTGGAGCCGGCGTGCCCGGACGTGCCCTCGGCCGAACTCGAGGGGCTGGCGGGCGATCTGGCCACGGCCTGGGCCGCGCCGGGCGTCACCACGCGGGCGCGCCAACAGCTTCTCCGAACCCTGGTGCTCGGCATCGTCGCGGACGTCGACGAGGCGGCGCGCGAGGTGGTGCTGACGATCCACTGGCGGGGCGGGCAGCACTCTCTGCTGCGGGTTCGCAAACCGGAGGCCGGCGAGCATGGCTGCCGGACTCCTGAGGAGGCGTTGGCCCTCGTCGCGCGGATGGCCGGCCGCTGGTCCGACGCCGACATTGCCGCCTCGCTCAACCGGATGGGGATGCCCACCGGCCAAGGGAAGACATGGACGGCGCGCCGCGTCAGTTCGATCCGCCGCGTGCACGGCATCCATGCCTATCGCTCGGCCGAGAAGGATGGTGTCTGGCTGACGATGTCGGAGGTCGCTGTCGCGC
>JBIJED010000309.1:0-4523 GCA_044343785.1 Azospirillales bacterium
AGAGGGGAGAGGAACGAGCGCGGGTCCGACGTTCCGTCCCCTCTCCCCCCCGGGGAGAGGGACAGGGAGAGGGGGCGGGTGCAGGCCGGGCCCGCCCTCACAGCTCCACCACCAGATAGGCGTCCTCGACCGTCACCGGCACCGTCGTGGCGTCGAGCCCCTCCGCCGCCACCGCCTCGCCGGACAGCACGCAGGCCGGCACCGTGCGCACGCGGAAGCGGTCGGGCTCGCAGCGGAAGCGGCCGGTGCGGATGTCGAACTCCCAGGCGTGCCAGGGGCAGCGGATGATCTCGCCCGCGCGCGACCAGCGGTACTCGCCCGGCCGGTCGCTCTCGACCAGCCCCGTCTGCACCCCGTCCGACAGGCGCCCGCCCATGTGGGGGCAGCGGTCGAGCAGCGCGTGGAACGCGCCGTCGAGGTTGAAGATCACCACGCCGTGGCCCCGGACCTCCACCCGCCGCCGCGTGCCGGGCGGAATCGCGTGCGCCGGGGCGACGACGTGGCGGGGCATCGCGGCTCAGTCGAGGGGGAGCGCGGGGTTGACGATGACGCGGAGCTCGCGGATCAGCGCCTCGCCCTTCCGGGTCAGCGTGATGATCTTGCGGCGGCGCTCGCGCGGATCCTCCCGCGCCTCGACGAGGTCGTGGCCGGGCTTGCCGAAGCTGTGCCACTCCGACAGGGCGGCCACGTTGCGCGAGGCGGAGGACTGGGCGATGCCGAGGCGCTCGGACAGGTCGCGCATCGACAGCCCCTCGTTCTCCGCGATCGTCAGGAACGACAGCGCGTACTGGATCGGCAGGTCGGGGTCGAGGCGGCGAAAAGCCTCGAGCAGGTGGATCGCGACGGCGATCTCGGCGTTGCGGCCGGGCGGGGCCGCGGGCCGCCCCCCTTCGAAGGAGGCGGCCGGCGGAAGCGCCGCGAGGCGGCGCTCAGTGTCGAGCCCGACGGCCATCAGCGGAGAGGTCCTCCGCCCAGCCCGTGTCGTTGGACGGCGGCGACCATCCCGCGGGCGTGAAGATCGCGTGCCAGCTTCCCAGCCAAATCAGGACCTCGCCGTTCTCGTTCCGGATCTCAAGCCAGCGGCCCTCGCCGCGGCCGGCCCAGTCCGCCCGCTCAATGAACAGCCGGCGTCCGCCGGGCATGCGCAGGAATACGCACATGACCACCCTCCAGTCTTCCGATCGTCTGTCCCTGCCGCTGCCGGTGGCGGACATGTGAGAAGAGGTTTCGCTGCGGGTATCCGGCCGCGCGGGTCTTGCCGTCGGCTCGCATCGTGTCGGTCCGCATGGGAACGCCTCCTCCATCGGAGTGGGGTGGTCAGCCCCCCCGGGTACCCTTGCGGCGCCCGGGGGAGCGGTCTTGTCGCCGATCAGCGGGACATTTGCAACCCCAAAAGCATCCCCTCGGGGTGACTGTCCCGATGGCGGATGGGTTCGGGCGCACCGAGACCCGTTTCGGGCCCGAGGCCCACGTCCCTCCGAATGTGGACCGGCAGGTCCGACAGGCGCAGCTTGCGCGGCTCCGTCAGCCACACGTGCAGCGCCTCCTTCCACAAGGTCTTCATATCAGCCTCCATCTGCTGGCGGGATGTTTCCGATATCGGATGCATTCCGTCAACGGATGGTGGCGGGACGGTGGCATGCGCGGAGGGCGGGGCGGGGGGCCGCTCCGCGCCCTCACCCCGCCCGCGCCCTCACCCCGCCCGCGCCCTCACCCCGCCCGCGCCCTCACCCCGCCCGCGGGTTCACCTCGACCGTCAGGTGCTTGAGGCCGACCGCGGCCAGGATCAGGCGCTTGTGGTGCCCGGGCGGCCGCGGATGCTCGGCCACGAGCGAGACGATGGCCATGTGCCACCCGTCCGCCAGCAGCGCCATCGACCCGAAGGCCGTCCCCGCCGCGATCTCGACGACCATCGTCACGACGGTGAGCGCGATGACCCAGCGGGTCCGTCGCTCGTTCCGTTCGTGCGCGGCGCCGAGGAAGAGGTGGGGATGGCCGACCGGGTCGCTCATCGTCCCGTCATCGGGTGGCGGGCGTCCCGTCCGGGTTGAACTTCTCGATCTTCGCCCCGCCGCGGAGTTCCTCCAGCAGCGCCGCCACGACCTCCTGCTGCATGTCGTTGCGCAGCTGGCCCTCGACCTCGGCGAGCGGCGGCAAGGCACCCTGCCGCTTGTCCGCGACCTTGATGATGTGCCAGCCGAACTGGGTCTGGATGGGCGAGGCCCCGACCGTGCCCGGCGAGATGGTGAAGGCCGCCTCGGCGAAGGGGGCCACCATGTCCTGCGCGCCGAAAAAGCCGAGATCGCCGCCCTGCGGCCCCGAGCCGGGGTCGGTGGAGTTCTTGCGGGCGAGGTCGGCGAAATCCGCGCCCTTGTTCAGCTCGTCGAGGAGGCGACGCGCCGTCGCCTCGTCGGCGACGAGGATGTGGCTCGCCCGGACCTCGTCCTGGGGCGGGTTCTCCTTCACCCACTCGTCGTACTTGGCCTTCAGCCGCTCCGGCGTGATCGCCCGGTCGATCCGGCGGTTCAGGTAGACCTCCTGCACCGCACGCTCCTCGGCCCGCTTCATCCGGCCCTTCACCTCCTCGTCGTTCTGGAGGTTCTGGGCGTAGCCGGCGGCGGCCAGCAGCTTGACGCTGATCAACTGGTCGACCAGCGCCGGGACCACGAAGTCCATCGGCATCTGCTGCACCTGCGGCGGCATCTGGCGCAGCGTCGCCATCACTTCCGACTGGCGCACCTCCTGCCCGTTGACGCGGGCCAGGACCGGGTCTCCGGCCGGGGCGGCGGCCGCCGGCGGCGTCTGGGCCGACGCGGTCGTGGGGGCGAGCCCGCCGAGGCCGGCGAGGAGGGCCAGCGCGGTCGCGACGCGCAGGGTGTTGGTGAAACGCATGAAGGATCCTTTCGATGGGGCGCACCATCCGCCCGTCCGGGCCGCGATGTGCGCGACCGTCCATGTCGGTCACAATCTTGGCACCGGCGGGGCGCGCGTCAAATCAAGCGTTCGCGCGCCCGGAGGCGGAACCGTGGCGACGGTGCGACCTTTCTGCGCGGCAAGACCTTGCCTCGCCCCGGAAGCGCCCCATATGCGCCACATTCCGGTCCGGGCCCCTCTGGTCGGCGCACCCCGTCGCGTGCGCCGACGATGTCGGACTGCTCCACGAAATTGGTTACCTCCGTCGACGGGGACGGGGAGCGTGAGCAGGAGGCGAGCCGTCCTATGGACGTGACGATCATGTTGTGGGTGGGCTTCGCCGCGTTCATCGGCGTGGTCCTGGCGTTCGACCTCGGGGTCTTCTCCAAGGAGATCAAGGCGATCAGCGGGCGCGAGGCGCTCGTCCGCTGCGGCATCTATTTCAGCATGGCGATGGTCTTCAACGCCGGCATCTTCTGGTTTCAGGGAGCGCAGAAGGGCCTGGAGTTCCTGACCGGCTATCTGATCGAGTATTCGTTGTCGCTCGACAACATCTTCGTCATCGTCCTCATCTTCAGCCATTTCGCGGTGCCACCGCAGTACCAGCACCGGGTGCTGTTCTGGGGCATCCTCGGCGCACTCGTGATGCGCGGCATCCTCATCGTCGCCGGCACGGCCCTGATCCATCAGTTCCACTGGATCATCTACGTCTTCGGCGCCTTCCTGATCTTCAGCGGCATCAAGATGCTGCGCTCGGTCGACGACAAGCCGAACCTCGAGGAGAACCGGATCGTCAAGTTCGTGCGCTCCCGCTTCCGCATGACCGAGACCTATCACGGCGAGAAGTTCTTCGTGACGAAGGACGGCGTGCGCTTCATCACCCCGCTGTTCCTGGTGCTGATCCTGATCGAGATCACCGACCTCGTCTTCGCGGTCGATTCGATCCCGGCCATCTTCGCCGTCACGACCGATCCGTTCATCGTCTGGACGTCGAACGTGTTCGCGATCCTGGGCCTGCGCGCGCTCTACTTCGCGCTCGCCTCCATCATCGACCGCTTCCACTATCTCAAGTACGGGCTGTCGCTGGTGCTGGTGGTCGTCGGCACGAAGATGCTGCTGGTCGACATCTACAAGATCCCGACCGCGGTCTCGCTCGGCATCACGGTCTCGCTCATCGGCGGGTCGATGGTCCTGTCGCTCGTCAAGACCGCCGGAAAGCCGCCGAAGCCTCTGCCGGGCGAAGGCTGACCGGCCCGGCCCGGCCCCAGAAGTGGCCGATCACCACGCGCACGGTCGTGCCGTCGTCGTCGGTCACCGCCGGGATGTCCGTCGCGCGGACGTCCTGATAGCGCGGCGTCGTCATCTTCAGCCGCGCGGGCAGGTTGGCCCAGAGCTGGAAGCCGTGCATCCGCCCGGCCGCGTCGCCCTGCGGCATCTCCTGGTGCAGGATGCCCGACCCCGCCGTCATCCACTGCACGTCGCCGGCGCCGATGGCGCCCGTGTTGCCGAGGCTGTCGGCGTGCGCCACCGTGCCGGCCAGCACGTAGGAGATCGTCTCGATCCCGCGGTGCGGGTGCCAGGGGAAGCCGCGGGCGTAGAGCGCCGGGTCG
>JBIJED010000311.1:0-4507 GCA_044343785.1 Azospirillales bacterium
CGCGACGAGCCGCCGCCCGTCGCGCACGGCCGAGGCCGCGAGGTTGAAGCCGGACGCGCGGATGTAGCCGGTCTTGATGCCGTCCATCCCCTCGAACCGGCCCATCAGCCGGTTGTGGTTGGTGTGGGTGACGCCGTTGAAGGTGAACTCGTCCCGGCTGAAGTAGGCGTAGTGGCGGCCGTGGTCGTAGATCAGCGCACGGGCCAGCACCGCGAGGTCGCGGGCCGTCGTCTTCTGGTCCGGGTTGGGCAGGCCGTGGGGGTTCCGGAACGTCGTGCTGACCATGCCGATCTGGCGCGCGCGCTGGTTCATCATGTCGACGAAGGCCGCCTCGCTGCCGCCGACGTGTTCGGCCAGCGCGACCGATATGTCGTTCGCCGACTTGGTGACCAGGGCGAGGATCGCGTCCTCGGCCCGGATGGTCGCCCCGGGGGGCAGGCCGATCTTCGAGGGCGCCTGCGCCGCCGCGCGCTGGGATATCTCGATCCGGTCGTTCAGGCGCAGGCGGCCCGCGTCCAGCGCGTCGAACGCGACGTAGAGCGTCATCATCTTGGTGAGCGACGCGGGGAAGTTCCGTTCGTCCTCGTTGACCGCGTGGACGACCCGGCCGGTCTCGGCCTCGATCACGATGGCCGCGTACTTCGCGACGGCCGCGGCCGGGACGGCGAGGAGGAGCGCCAGGGCGAGGCCGACCGCGCGGAGGAGGGAGGGACCGGGGCGGGACCCCGAGGGCATGGCTTCAACGGACATCCCGCGGCTCCCCCCAACGGACGACGGCGCCCATCCGCCGGTCGTGCACCCTTCCGATCGTCGAACAGTAAACGCGAGCCGAATCAGTGTCTAGGAGTATCCCGTTGAGATCCGACTCCGGCGGGCGCGAAAGGATGATGCCGCCGGACGGCGCTCGTCGCCGGAACCCGGTTCGTGCATCATCCCGCCCCATGACGAACCGGTCCGGTCTCTCCGTCCTCTCCGCCGCGCTGCTGGCCGCCTGTGCGGCATCGACGCCGGTGCGGGTGCCGGGATCGCCCAGCGCCGCCTGGTCCTCGTATCTCGTGGGCGAGGACATCCGCGGAACCTGCCGCCGGGGCGGCGCCGACCACGTCCGCCTCGTGCTCAACGCGGCGCACCTCCAGCGCCTGCGCACCTTCGAGGTGCGGGGCGACGCGGAGGGCGCTGTGGTGGAGACACGGGTGGTTCCGACCGCCGAACTGCCGGCGTTCACCCTGGCGCGGCCACGCGCCGGGGGCGACGGGCGCGCGGAGACCCTTCGCCTGACGCCCGCGCAGATGGCCATCTTCCTCGAACGCATCGCCGTCACCAGCGGCTTCCGCACCCCGCCGTCCGGGGCCTTCGTGCCGACCGGCGCCTTCTACTGGCTGGTGAGCGGGTGCCACCAGGGACAATATTTTCTCGCGGTGTTCGACTGGCCGTCCGATCGTTTCCTCGAGACGTCGGCGCCCGTGACGCCCCTTCCGGGCGTGCGGCGCGGCGACGTCGCGGAGAGTTGAGGGCGGCGGCGGGGTGCGCGCCGGCGGACTCGGGATCGGCCGCCCGCCCGCCCACCCCCCGTCAGGATGGATCGCCGGGCAGCAGCTTGCCCAGCCACGGCCCGTCGGGGAGCCGTGCGGCGAGTTCGGTGATCGACCGGTTCCACCACTGGCGCTGCTTGGACAGGTCGTCGTAGTCGAACGTCCCTTCCCGCCACGCCCGGTCGGCGTTGGAGAAGGTGACGAGGTCGATGGGGAAGCCGACGTCGGCCGAACTGAAGCGGCTCGAATCGAACGAAAGATAGGCGATCCGCAGCGCGTGCCGCATCGGCGTGTCGTACTTCAGCGCCCGGTCCATGATCGGCTTGCCGTAGGCGGTGGAGCCGATGGAGAGGTAGGGCGTGCGCTCGTCCACCTGGATCCAGTTCCCCTCGGGATAGACGAGGAACATCGTCGGCTCGGCGTCGTCCGCCAGCTGCCCGCCCACGATGGCGTGGAGGTTGAAGGCGAGCTTGGAATCCTCCAGCGCCTCCTTGTCCTCGCGGGCGACGTCGCGCAGGCAGCGCGCGAAGGCGTTCACGGCCTCCAGCATCGTCCCGTAGGTCTCGCCCGCCTGGCGCGACATGTCGCGCCTGAGATAGGCGAGCGCCTTGTCGCGCACGCTGCGCAGGCCGGAACTCATCACGAAGAACCGGTGCCCGCGGGAGCCGATCAGGGTGACCTTGCGCGCGGCCGACACCTGGGTACCGGCGGTGATGCGTCCGTCGGACAGGCCGATCAGCCCGTCGCGGATCTTGATTCCGAGACAGTAGGTCATGGCGGCCGGAGAGTGTCACGCAGCCCCCGCGACGTCCAGCGGCGCGCGATCGAACGGCTATTGTGCAGTGCACAAAACAGCGTTGACAACCCGGTGAGCCACGACGATATTCGCTCCATGCTGCATTGCAGCAAAGCCGGCGGGGGCCGGCAGGCGGAACAACCGATCGAGGACCATCCCATGACCAGCAAGCCGCGCGCGAAGGCCGCCGCCGAGACCGTCCAGGAGACGGCGGCCCAGGCGACCCAGACCGTCGAGACCCTCGTGAAGGGCGCCCACGAGGCGACCCAGAAGGGCTACGAGCAGGTGTTCGCGCTCTCCAAGGAGAACCTCACCAAGGCGAACGAGCAGCTCTTCAAAGGTTATGACGACATGACGAAGACCGGCAAGGAGAACGTGGACGCGTTCGTCCAGGCCTCCACCGTCTTCGCCCGTGCCGTCGAGGACATGGGCAAGGCCGTCTTCGCCTACACCCAGGCGTCGGTGGACATGAGCGTGTCGACCGGCAAGGCGCTGCTGACCGCGAAGTCGCTGCGCGAGGTCGTCGACCTGCAGAACGAGTTCGCGCGCACCAGCTTCGACAGCCTGCTGGCCGAGGCGACCAAGCTCTCCGAGCTGTCGGTGAAGGCCGCCAACCAGGCCCTCGAGCCGATCCAGGCCCGGGTGAACGCCACGGTCGCCACCTTCGCGAAGCCGGTCGCGGCCTGACGGCGTCCCGGCGGACCATCGGCGGCCCGGCGGAGCGCTCCGCCGGGCCGTCGCGTTTTCGGGCGACGGCGTCGGAATGTGGCTCCCCGTTGCCGCAGGGGGCTTTCATGCCCCAAGATGAATCTCATATCATTACGGGAGAGCACGTTCCGATCGGTTCATAAAGGCGCCATGTCCGAACCCGGCAAGACAGGGGACGAAGGACCCCAGATTGGCGTCGTGGTCAAGGCGAAGCCGAAGACCAAGAAGCCGTCAATGTACAAAGTACTGATGTTGAACGACGACTACACGCCGATGGAATTCGTCGTCCACGTCCTCGAACGATTCTTCCAGAAGAACCGCGACGAAGCGACGCGCATCATGCTGCACGTCCATCGGCGCGGGGTCGGTGTCTGCGGCGTCTTCACCTATGAGGTCGCCGAAACGAAGGTGACCCAGGTCATGGACTTCGCCCGTCAGCACCAACACCCTTTGCAGTGCACGTTGGAGAAGGACTAGCCTGATGCGTCGAGCCCTCCGGCGGCCCCGTCCGTCGGTCTGAGCCGAGCCCGGATACCAGGAGCGACACCGAGCATGCTCTCGCGGAACCTCGAGCAATCCCTGCACCGGGCCCTTCACCACGCCAACCAGCGACGGCACGAGTACGCCACGCTCGAACATCTGTTACTGGCCCTCACGGAGGATCAGGACGCCATCGCGGTGCTTCGGGCCTGCGGCGTCGATCTGGATCGCCTCCGGTCGAACCTCACCGACTACCTCGACAACGAACTCTCGAACCTCGTCTCCGCCCGTCCCGAGGACGCGAAGCCGACGGCGGGGTTCCAGCGGGTGCTCCAGCGCGCCGCCATCCACGTCCAATCGTCCGGACGCGAGGAGGTGACGGGAGCGAACGTTCTCGTCGCGCTGTTCTCCGAGCGGGAGAGCCATGCGGTCTACTTCCTGCAGGAGCAGGACATGACCCGGTTCGACGCCGTCAACTACATCTCCCATGGCATCGCCAAGGCGCCCGGGCGCTCCGAGGCGAAGCGGGTGTCGGGTTCCGACGATGACGCACAGGCGGAGAAGGTCGTGAAGAAGGGCACCGAAGCGCTCGAAGCCTACTGCGTCAACCTCAACAAGAAGGCCGCGGGCGGCAAGATCGACCCCCTGATCGGCCGCGAGCAGGAGGTGGAGCGGACGATCCAGATCCTCTGCCGCCGCTCGAAGAACAACCCGCTCTACGTGGGCGACCCGGGCGTGGGCAAGACCGCGATCGCCGAGGGCCTCGCCCGGCGCATCGTCCACGGCGAGGTGCCGGAGGTGCTGCGCAACGCGACCATCTTCTCGCTCGACATGGGCGCGCTCCTGGCCGGCACGCGCTACCGCGGCGACTTCGAGGAACGGCTGAAGGCGGTCATCTCCGAACTCGAGCAGCTCGAGGGCGCCGTCCTGTTCATCGACGAGATCCACACCGTCATCGGCGCCGGCGCGACGTCTGGCGGGGCGATGGACG
>JBIJED010000313.1:0-4506 GCA_044343785.1 Azospirillales bacterium
AATGCTATTCTGTGACTCTCTCGTAAAGAACTGTAGCGACGTGTAGGTCGTCACATCATCGAAGACCTGAAAACTCTTGAAGTCGACCCATCGATCCAACTGGCGTGTTCCGTGCAACAGTCGCCGCAGCCCAGCCCCATACTCGGCGACCAGCCATATGTTCGGCGCGATGTAGCCCATCCGGCCGGCCGGACCCAGCAACGCGAGACCCTTCTCGATGAACGGAAGATAGATGTCCATGTTCCCGGTCGTCGTGCTGGCGTAGGGCGCACGCGTCCTGTCGCCCCAACCGGTCAGATAGGCGACCGTCTCCGGGTGGTGAGGCTTGTAGTTCTGGAGCTTCACATAGGGCGGGTTCCCGACGATGCAGTCGAACCCGCCGCGCCCCATGACGTCCGGGAACGCCGCCGACCAGTCGAACGCCGCGATGAGATCCCGCCTCCCGTCCGGGATCGCCGCGGCGCGTGGATGATCCCAGAACTCGGGGCCGACGAGGCTGTTGCCTCGGACGATGTTCGCATCCAGGTGCGACAGCGGGAAATCCGGCTGGACCGTGTAGAGCCAGACCGACAGGCGGGCGATTTCGACCGCGGCGGGATTGATGTCGACACCGAAGATGTTCTGCGTCAGCACGACGTTCACATGATCGGTCGCCGCGAGGAGCCGGTCCTCCCAGCGGCCGAGGGCACGCAGGACCCGCTCGCGCTCGGCAAGCAGAAACTCCGTCGCATGGATCAGGAACGCACCGGATCCGCAGGCCGGATCGAGAACCGTGAAGGTTTCGAGCCGCCGCGCGTAGGCGTCGAGCCCGGACAGCCATGCGCCCTTCTCCGTCCCGCCCGAAGGGACTGGACCGTCGCATCCGAATTCGCGCCGAAGCTCGGCCAAGCGCGTTCCGACGGTCTCCTCCACGATCTTCTCAACGACCCATTCCGGCGTGTAGTAGACGCCCTCCCGCTTGCGTCGACTGCTCGCCCGGCGTCGCGCACGGATCTCCGCCGAACGCCTGAGGCCCTCGACACCCTCCTCGATGTCGCGCACCGACTGTTCGAAGATGCGCCCAAGGGTGTAGAGACCGATGCTCTTCTCGCCGTCGTTCCGGATGCCGAAGTTGTAGTTCTGGGCGAAGTAGAGAAGGGTTCCCGGGTGGTCCGTCGCCGCCTCTCCCCCTCCGATCCGGCAGAAGACGTGATTTGGAATGTGGAGGCTGTCCAGAACCTCGTCCTTGGCGAACAGCCCCCCATTGAAGCGCCTGATCTCCTTCCGGAAGAACCGCGTGCCTTCGTCCATGGCGGAAAACAGGCTGCAAAGCCGGGCCCAGATTTCGTTGCCGGCCTCCGGGAAAATCGGATCGGCGGCGACATAGACCAGAAAGCTCTTCAGCAACTCGGGCGGGAACTTCAGTCTGACGCCCATGTCCTCGCAGAACAGGACGAAGATCGACCGATCGAGGATCTTCTGCGCCATCTGCAGAAGCTCGGTTTCCGAAAAACTCCGATCCGCATTGAAGGCCGCGATCGCGTTGTAGAGCGTCAGACGGTATGAGGCGTACTCGTCGTAGAACGCCTCCTCGATCTCCTTGGCGCGCTCGCCCTGCCGACCGATCAGATCGATCAGAGCCGGCGTTCCGCCCTCGGTCAGAAGCATGTCCTTGCGGAACATGCGCCAGAACAGGAACCGTTGGACAAGGCCCGCCGGCGTTTCGTCGAGAAGGGCCGTCTCCGAGCTTCCCGCGGGCTTGCGGATCAGGAAACGCTGATGCTGCGACGGCATCCGGTTCCACCAATAGAGGCGGAACTCGTTCATGTCGGTCACGATGCCCCAGCGAGGCTGGATCGGTTCGTTGCCGAACAGGGGCTTCAGGCTTTCGCGGATATAGTCGGCGCATTGCTTGACCGGAGAACGACCATCCCCCTTGCGCCGCTGCGGATCGTCGAGCCCGGACTTGATGTCCTTGAACTCGCACAGCGCCTGCGGGACGTCGCCGAGATCACGGCCGAAATGGCCCAGAGCGAGGTCGGCCTTCCCGGCACCCCCTCCGGCTCCGGCGCCCGGCACGGTGTATTGCTGCGTGCACTCGTAGCCGGCTGCCGGGTCCCCCTCTCCGTTCAGTCGATACCCCCAGATGTCCCTGAAGAACACGGTGATGAACGCGGCCTCGTCCTCGCGTTCGGTTCCGCGTCGGCGGGAGTCCCAGTTCCGCAGCCGCGACAGCACGTCGGCATCCCGCTGGTCGCGGTAGTTGCGGAAATCGGCTCTCCAGACCGCCTCCAGGAACGAACTCGAAAACAGCGGCAGGTACAGGTTGGACATGGGCTCGATCCGCAGCGTGCGCAGAGCGAAGACCGTAGCAGACCGGTTCGAGCCATCGGAAGCGACTGGTTTCCTCTTCGCCCGCTCCTCGTGATCGCCGACCCCGGCGACACCGGGCGCATCGGCACGGTGGTGATCCTCGGGTCGGTGGGCGACAACTTCGCCGCCGGCATGACGGGCGGGATGGCCATCGTCTCCGACGAGGAGGACCGCCTGCCCGCGCGCATCAACCCCGAGAGCGTGGTTTGGCGGCGGATCGCGGTCGACCATTGGGAGCTGGCGCTGACCGGCCTGATCGAGGCGCACGTGCGCGAGACGCAGAGCCGCTTCGCGGCCCAGCTCCTCAACGACTGGGACCTCGTGAAGGGCCGCTTCTGGCAGGTGGTGCCGAAGGAGATGGTGAACCGCCTCGAGGTGCCGATCACGCCCCTGGCGTCCGTCGCGGCGGAGTGAGGGGCTTCGACGACCCGATCTATCGAAATCACGAAATGGCTACCTCTTACAATTCAAGTTATCCTCAAGAAATGGCTGTAATCGTGAAGTCACGGTGAGGCGCAAGCTTTGTCGTTTCGCCTTTCAGTTCTTTGATGCTTGCGAAGGTTCCGCTTATCTCCGATGGACACGGCGCTATCGCCGGGTTGCGAATTCCATCGGAGCCGGACAATGAACAAGTATCTTCTCGCGGGCGCCTCGGTGCTCGCGATCCTCGGGGCAGGGTCGGCGGCCAACGCCCAGTTCACGCTGGTGACCTCGGGCGACCTCTGGGTCGACTTCGGCTACACCGACAGCGAGCCGCCGAGGTCGATCGCCAGCGAGAGCCGCCAGTTCGAGGCCTTGCAGCGCGGTCGCGTGAACTTCATCTGGACGCAGAAGTCGGACAACGGCCTCACCTACGGCGCCCGCTACCGCGTCCGCCTCGGCCCGGGTCCGGGCAACGGGCTCGACTACGACAAGGCGTTCATCTTCGTGAACGGCACCTTCGGCCAGGTCTCGCTGGGCGTGAACAGCGGTCTCGCCGACCAGTGGGGTGCGACGGCCTCGGCCTGGGGCACGGGCGGCGCCGACGGCAACTACAACGACTTCATCTACCGTGGCCAGGGCCAGACGGCGGCGACCGCCGCGCTCTACGAAAACCCGGCCGGCCGTGCCTTCGGCATCTATGGCGAGCTCGCGAACGACAACCGCACCCGCCTCTGGTACATCTCGCCGTCCTTCGCCGGCGTCAGCGCGGGCGTCAGCTATCTGCCCGTTCAGGGCGGCGGCGGCTCCAACGCGCTGGGTCGCGGTTTCGAGTTCGACAAGAACGTCGCCACCTTCAACGACGTGATCCAGGCCGGCCTGAACTACGACAACACCTTCGGCGCCGCGCGCGTCCGGGCCTTCGGCACCTACAGCTTCGGCGAAGGTCGGCCGGGCGGCACCTCGAACGGCCTCGCCGTGACCCAGACCGAGGATCTCGCTGCCTTCGCGCTCCAGCTGCGGGTCGACGTCGGGCCGTTCGCGGTCTCGGCGCACTACGTCAACAATGGCGAGTCCGGCCAGTCCTCGACGGCCGCCTTCCGCGAGGATGCCCAGAACTGGGGTCTGCTCGCCCAGTACACCGTGCTTCCGCAGCTGACCGTGGGTGCCAGCTACGCCTACTACGAGGACGCGGGCGACCCCGGCATCGCCGGCAGGGACGAACTCACCGTCTATTCGATCGGTCTCGCCTACACGGTGGCGCCGGGCCTCTCGCTCCGGCCCGAGTACCACTACTTCGATTTCAAGAACGAGGGCGCCCAGCGCGACGAGAACGGCAACATCTTCATGGTGCGGACGCAGGTCACCTTCTGAGCGATCGCACGGCACCGAAAAGCACGGCGTCCGGCGGGGCGCCGGGGGCGGGACGCGGCGAGCGGCCCGGCCTCCGGCGCCCCGTCGCCGTTCCGGCCGGGATCCTCGTCATGCATCGCTCGCAAGGCTGCGGGACCCCGCGCGCAGTGTGGCGCATCGGCCACACTCTCCCATCCCCGTGATATCGAACTAGTCCATTCGATTGCGATCTAAATTCTATAGGGGTATCCCGACACCCACGGCGTTAGCGCCGATGTCGTGATCACTCTATCGGAGTCTCCGATGAACCGTCATCTCCTCGCGGGCGCCTCGGCCCTCGCGCTCCTGGCCGGCGCGTCGGCCGCCAATGCCCAGTTCACC
>JBIJED010000314.1:0-4505 GCA_044343785.1 Azospirillales bacterium
CGCCGCGCGCCGCTGGTACGCGCCGGTGTTCGCGCCCGCCCTGCCCGACCCCGCGGGCGACCCGGCGGCGGCACCCTTCGCCTTCCGCCTGCGCCGCACGGGCGTGACGGCCTCCGGCCGGCCGGCGCTGCACGCGCAGCTACGGCTGACCCTGCGGCCGGCGATGTCGGCGGAGACGCAGGCCGCCGCCGGGCAGACGGTCGCCGGGGCCGGGGCCGCCGGGGCCGGGGCCGCCGGGGAAGGGGCCGCCGGGCAGACGACCGCCGGGCAGGCGACCGCCGTACCGACCCCCGTCCTCACCCCCTCGGCCACGCTGCACCTCCCCTTCGTCGACGACGCGGACGGCCGCCCCAAGGTCCAGCCCTTCCAGGGCACGGTCGAGGCGGCGGGCGACGGCACGCTCGTCGCCACGTTCGAGGCGATGAACGACTGGGCGCGCCTGCTCTATGGTGCTCTCGCCCAGCCGGGCTTCCAGGACCGGCCGGCGCGGCTGTCGGTCGCCTACAGCTTCCCGGCCGACGTGCCGGTGCGGCGCAAGGGGGTCCGCCCGGTCCGCCCGGAGGCGCTCTTTCCGGCACTCGGCGGAAAGGCGGCCGTGGTCCCGGTCGTGCGGCCCGGTCGTACCGCGCCCGAGCCGGCGGACGGGCCGCACTTCGATGCCGCGACGCTCACGATCCGCCATGCGGCGGGCGAGCTTCGCCTCGTCGCGGCCGGGCCGGGGCCGAACGGGGGCCGGCGGCCGCGGGCGGACATGGAGCGCGCCGCCCGGCGCGGCACCGTCACGGCGGCGGTTCCGTCGGCGGCGGGCGCCACGCTGCTGCGCCCGGCCGTGGCGATCATGGCGGCGCGCCCGTCGGTCGCCGTACGGCCGACCCTTCGCCCCTCCGTCGCCGTCGCCCAGTTCCTCGAGCGGGTCGCCTACGCCCGCCAGACCGTGGTGCGCGAGGCCCGGTCGGACCTCCTCGTGCCCTGCGCCACCCACGGCGCCTTCTACCGGGAGGTGCGGGACGACGGCGAGGAGGTGGCGCTCGGCTGCCAGGATGCGCTGATGCTGGGTCGCGCGGACGCCCGCGCCCACGAGGAGATGCCCGACCTGGCGGACGCGCGGATGCGCGTCTTCCGCTCGCTGCGCCAGCCCGGCCGCTTCCTCGTGCTGCCGTCGCACTACCGGGTGGCGCGGCGGGCGGCGGGCGCCGGGGCCGGCGCCTTCCGGCCGGCCATCGCGCTCTATTCCGTGGTCGATCCCGACGACGACGCCCGCTCGCGCATCGTGGTGGAGGCGGTGCTGGAGCCGGACCTGCCCCCCTTCGCGCGGACGGACCTGCTCACGGCCCTCGCCGCCCATGCCCCGGCGCCTTTGCTGGAGCATCCGACCGAGGCCTGCCGGGACGTCGCGTTCGACTGGGGGCTGCCGCCCGGCCTCGCGATCGAGGGCCGGGCGCTGCGCGTCCCGAACGGCTTCCGCGTCAGCCTCGCGACCGATTTCGCGGGCGCGCTTCTGCTGACCGAACTGCTGAAGGGGGCCGGCATCGGGGCGACGGCGCGGTTCGAGATGACGGACGGCACGCGCCTGTCCGCCGCCCTCTCGGTCGACCTCGCGGATCTGGCCGGGCCCTGGGACACCGGGCCGTTCGAGATCGTGCGCGACGGCGCCACGGTCCGGCTGACCAACCGGATCGAGCGTCCGGTGGACGTGATCGAGGTCCTGGCGCTGCGGGCCGCGGGCGCGCCGCTCCGCGTTCCGGTGGAGGCGCGCCTCCTGCCGCAGGCGGGGACGACCGTCGCGCTGCCGGCGGAGGCGACCGGGGCGGTCCCCGTCTATGCCGTGCCGCCAGCACCGCCGGCCGGCCTCGACGAGCTTCGCGCCAGCATCGACGAGGTGACGACCAACGTCCTGTTCGTCGATCTGGTGAACCACGGCGAGCACGGGCTGGCGCGGCTGTCGGTGCGCGCCCGCCTGCGCGGCCGGCCGGAGACGCGCACGGTGCCGATGGACGGCAGCCCCGGGCACGGCGAGGTCGCGTTCGTCCTGCCGATGACCGCCTATCTCGCCGACCGCACGCTGGAGTTCGAGGTCGCCAAGACCTTCTCGGGCGGTGCCACCGAGACGACGCCCTGGCTCGCCTGGGACCTCGCGCGCGACGGGAACGTGGTGAGCCTGACGTGGCCGATGATCGCGGTTGCCGGCTGAGGGAGGGAACGGGGATGCAGGACTACTACTGGTCGGCCGGGCAGAGGATCCCGCTGGTCCGCGACGCGGAGGCGGTGGCCGTGCGCTTCCACGACGGCGCGAAGGGGCGCCGGCCGATGGAGCCGGAGGCGGCGGAGCTGATGAAGGAGCGGATGGACCCGGTGATGGTCGTCGAGCATCGGGGCATCAAGGTGTTCCGCACCGACCGGCAGTCCCGCGCGGTGGAGGTTCTGGGGCGCCAGGACGCGATCGCGTTCGCCACACCCCTCTACCGCCGCTCCCCGGGGAGCGAGGAGCTGATGATCGTCACCGCGGACTTCCTCGCGAAGTTCCGCGACGACGTCGACCGCGCGGCCATCGACGCCATCTGCGAGCGGCACGGCGTGCGCATCGTCGAGACGCTGGGATACGCGACGAACGCCTTCCGTCTGCAGAGTGTCGTTCCCGGCGGCAGCGCGGTCGACCTCGCCAACCTCTTCCGCGAACGGGAACCGACGGACTGGTCGCACCCCGTGCTGATCCGCCGGCAGGCCCGCAAGGAGACGGCGGCGGCGGCCGCGGTGCGGCGCCGTCGCCCGGCCGACCGTTCGGCCGAGATGGTGGGCCGCATCGTCCCCGCCGACCGGCGCTGGCATCTGGGACCCGGACAGACGCGCGTGACCGAGGCCTGGACCCTCCCCGAGCTTCCGGCCGATTGCCGGCAGGGCGCCCGGTCCATCCGGGTGGCGGTGCTGGACGACGGGATCGACGTCGCCCACCCCGATTTCGCGGGGCGGGTGGTGGCGCAGTTCGACTTCGAGGCGAACGTGGCCGACGCGCGCCCCAAGACCGCGTCCGACCGCCACGGAACGGCGTGCGCCGGCGTGGCGGTCGGGGGGGCCGGCGGGCCGGCGTCGGGGGCGGCGCCCGGCTGTTCCCTCATCGCGGTGCGCACCCCGACCATGCTGGGCGTCGACGAGGAGGCGCGCATGTTCCAGTGGGCCGCCGACCAGGGCGCCGACGTCATCAGCTGCAGCTGGGGCCCGACGGACGGGACCGGGAACCTGGACCCGCTGCCCGACAACGTCGGCGCCGCCATCCGCCACTGCGTCACCACGGGCCGCGGCGGCAAGGGCATCCCGATCTTCTGGGCCGCCGGCAACGGGGACGAGCCGGTCTCGCTCGACGGCTACGCGGCCAATCCCGACGTCATCGCGGTCGCCGCCTCCACCAGCCGGAACGTCCGCGCCTGGTACAGCGACCACGGCCCGGAGATCTGGATCTGCGCGCCCTCGAACGGCGACGATGCCGAGGGCGAACTGTCGATCTTCGCCACCGACCGGACCGGGGCGGCCGGCTACAACCCCGGCGATCCGGCGAAGGGCGACCCGGCCGGGAACTACACGGGCACCTTCGGCGGGACCTCGTCGGCGACGCCGCTCGCGGCCGGCATCGCGGCCCTCGTGCTGTCCGCCGATCCCGACCTGACCGAGAGCCCGACGCGCGGACGGACGGTGCGCGAGATCCTGGCGGCGACGGCGACGAAGATCGGCGACGGCTACGTGGACGGGCACAGCCCGCGGTTCGGCTTCGGCCGGATCGACGCGGCGGCGGCGGTGCGCGAGGCCCTCCGGCGCAAGGGCGCCGCCACGACGGCAGCGCCCGTCCTCTCCGGCCCCGCCTCCTGGCCCCGGGGCGGCCCGCCGCCGACCTTCCGGGTGGATCCCGGGCCGGGCCGGTACTTCGCGGTGGAGGTGGCGACCGATCCCGCCATGGTGGGCCCGGGCAGCGACGCGACCGGCGCCGGGCCGGACACCTACTACGCGAGCTGGAACGAGCCGCAGTCCCTCCTCGCCGCCCCCGTCCACCCGACGGACTGGACGATGCCGGCCGAAGCCTGGGCGCGCCTGTCCGCGGCGGACGCGATCCACGCCGCGGCGTGGTCGTCGTCCGGCGCCGACGCCTGGTCGGACGAGGCGGGATCGGCGCCCGTGACCGTCGTCGTCGCGGACGCGGGCGGGGACCCCGGCGGCGGGACGGGCGGCCGGCCGTCGATCCGGGCCGCGGCGTCGGTCGACCGGAACGGCCCGCCCCCGGTCTTCACGGTCGATCCCGGGCCGGGGCGGTTCTTCGCGGTCGAGGTGGCGACCGCGGCGCACCTGCTGGACCAGACGAACCACGACGGGGACCGGACGGACGACAATTTCTTCGCGACCTGGTCGCTGCCCGGCCCCCTTCTGTCGGACGCGCCCTATCCGGCGCCCTGGCCCCTGCCCGACGACGTCTGGGCGCGGATGCGGGGTGCTGACGCACTCCACCACCGCATCCACGCGTC
>JBIJED010000274.1:0-4817 GCA_044343785.1 Azospirillales bacterium
CCCCACCTCGAAGACGAAGATGGAATTGCCGTGCTCCCGCGTCCCGCCCGACCAGTCGCGCACGTTGGTCGTCACGTTGCGCACCCGCATGTCGCGCACCGTGAGGTCGTGGACCGGATCGCGTCCGGGCTCCTGCCAGCCGCGCAGCACGTGGGCGATGCGCGGGTCCGGACTGTCGGTGAAGTGGGTGCCGTGGGCGTTGTTCATCGTCACGATGTCGGGCAGCACCGCCGGCCGGTGGACGCCGTTGTAGTCCGTCACCGCCCGGACGCCCGACGGGCTCTCGATCAGGAACGAGGCGTGCCCGACGAAGGTCAGCCGGACCGCCACGTCGGCCTGCGCGGTCCGCGGGCCGAAGGCCGCCGGGATCACCCGGGCCGGGGCCTGGGCCACCGGCAGGCACACGGCGAACGCCGTCGTCGGCGCTGCCATGAGCCCCGCCGCCGTCGCGAGGGATGCGGCGATGCCCCGCAGCGCGACCGACAGCCGTTTCACGATCGACCTCGACATGGCTCGCCTCCCGTTCCATTCCCGACAGAGGTGGACCCGGCGCGGCCGACGTCCAGCGCCCCCGGCCCCGTCGCGAGTTGACCGTTCGTTCGTCCGGGCGGGCCAGGATCCACCACGCGAACCTTCGAATGCGCAGTGCCGGCAGACGAAGCATGCGATCCATCCGTCGCTGACCCGCGGACGGATCCCGGCCCGGCAACTGGTTCTCGTCGGATTGTTCTTCCTCGCGCTCTCGACGATCTCCGTCCTCGTGGTCCGCTCGGGCATCGATGCCCATGCGCGCGGCGACGCCGAACGCCCCGACGCCACGGCGGAACGGGCCATCGCCATCATGCGGGAGCATGTCGGCGGCCTGCTCCGCGGGCTCCTGTTCCTGCAGGATCTCGCCGCCGAGGCCGTGCTGCGCATCGCGCCGGAGTTCCTGGCGCTCAACGCTCGCCGGCATCCTCTCGACGACGACCGACGCGATCCTCTCGATCGACGTGCAGAGCCCGGTCCTCGTCCTCGATCCGGCCGCCGAGGTGATGTTCGGGCGGTCCGCCGGGGAGGTGGTGGGCCGGCCCATCGACCTGCTGATGCCGGAGGGGGGCCGTCCGGACCGGCGTGACGGGTCAGCGCAGCCGGATGACCGACCCGAACGCGGGCACCGGCGCGTGCGCGCCGGGCGTCGAGGGCACCGCCCAGACGACCGGCACCCGCGGGTCGGGTCCGGTCGGGCCCTGGAGGTCGGTCAGATAGACCACGATGTCCGGACGGGTCGCGACCGCCGCCGCGATCCCCGGTGCGAAGTCGGTGCCGCCGCCGCCCACGCCGAGGCGCTGCGGGTCGAAGGGCCGGCCCGGACGCACGTCGAAGGCGGCGTGCACGGCGCAGTCGCACGCGATCACCCTGAGCGCGGCGCCGGTCAGGCGCTGGATCGACAGGATCTCGGCGAAGAAGCGGGCGAGGAGGGCGGGTGCCACCGAGCCGGACGTGTCGACCACGACGACCGCGGCCGGTCGCTCGCGCCGCTGCCGCCATCCCGGCTCCCACGCCACCGCCCGGTCCGGAAAGGCGGCCGTGGTCGCCAGCCAGCGCCGCGAGGGGCGGACGGGATCGGCGTCGGTCTCCGGCACGAGCGCCCGCATCATCCGCGCGCGCAGCAGCTTCGGCCAGGGCGTGTCGACCCGCGGCAGGTCGCCGTCCAGCCGGCGCAGGATGCCGTTCGTCCGGTCGCCGGCCTTCGCCAGCACGAGGCGCTGGTGCCAGTCCCGCGCCTCCACCGCCGCGTCCGTCCGCTCCGCCTCGGCCGCCGGGCCGGGGTCGACGAGGTCGGCGCCGGTGCCGGCATCGCGCCGGTTGCGCCCGTCGGTCGCCTCCGCGCCGTTCGGGTCCCGGAACCGTCGAAGCAGGTCATAGACCTCCTCCCACGACCAGAGGGCGGCGGGCGACAAGGGGCCCAGGTCGACCCCGGCGGACCGCGCCACCTCCCGCAGCCGGTCGAGGAGCGCGGACAGGACCGGCGGGTCGCCCGGCATGGACAGCCACGCCCCGTGGCCGAGGAGATGCTCGTTCACCACCGCGTCCATGGCGAGGTTGGCGAGCCGCCAGTCGAACGCGGCGTCGCGCGCGCGCCGCTCCCGCGCCCGCGGCACGTGGCGGAGCGCCATGTGCAGGATCTCGTGCGCGGCCAGCGCCACCTGTTCCCGCGGGGGCAGGTCGGCGAAGCCGGGGGCGAGGTGGATCCGTCGCCCGTCGGTCCAGGCGTGGGCCCGCGCCGCCATCGGGTCGGCCGCGTCGGCGTCGACGAAGGCGATCCAGAGGACGAGGCTCGCGAACCCGGGCGACTTCTCGATCAGCCGCTCCACCGCGGCCCTGTGCCGGACGCCCGGGCCCGCCATCGCGCGCCCTCAGCCCGCCGCGTGGAACCGGGCCCGCGCGTCGCGGACGCGGAGGTAGGCCGGGCTGGTCGTCACCGCATGCATCAGCGCCATGCCGCCCGCCGCGTGGAGCCGGCCGAGGACCATCTCCACCGCGAAGACCTTGAGGTCGCCGACCGGCAGCCCCGTCCCCGCCAGCGCGTCCATGTCCTCGACGATCTCGATCGCCCGCATGCCGGCCGGCGCGTCGGTCGCCAGCGCGGCGAGGCCGAAGACGAGATTGTAGAGGCCGGCGATGCTCCGCGGCAGCATCGCGATGCGGCGGGCGCGGTCCGGCTCGGCCAGGATGTCGCCGGCCGCCGTGGCCCCCTCGATCTCGTCCAGCACGAGGAAGAACTCCGCCGCCGCGGCCTCGCCCACCAGCCCCGCCAGCACGATGCGCAGGACGCGCCGGTCGCGCGTCCGCCGCATGATCCCGGCGAACCGCGCCCAGGACCGGGGGGAGGGGCCGATCAGATCGTCCCGCTCGAGCTGGCGGTCGACGTCGGACAGGAGGTCGGGGCGGATCTTCAGGAAGGCGGGGATCTCGGTGGGCGCCGTCGGATCACGCGCATACCAGCCGAGGAAGCTGTCGAGGTGCGGGATCACCCGGAAATGCACGAGCCGGTCGGACAGCGCGGTCCCCATCTCGTGGTGGACCGCGCCGTCGGTGATGCCGTTTCCGGCGGCGACGATCCAGAAGCCGTCCGGCACCCGGTAGCGCCCGATCCGCCGCTCGAGGATCAGCCCGTAGGCCTGCACCTGCACGTCCTGCCGGGCCGCGGTGATCTCGTCGAGGAAGATGATGCCGTGCCCGTCGCGGGGCAGGAGGTCGGGCAGCAGTTCGACCGTCACCCGCTCGCGCAGGTCCGGCACCTGCAGCCCCCGCAGCGCCGAGGGGTCCATGCCCGGCAGCCGGCAATCGAAGAACCCGCCGCCCAGCCGGTTCCGCGCCATGTCCTCGACGATCATGGTCTTGCCGACGCCGGGAACGCCCCAGACCATCGCCGAGAGCCCCTCGCCGCAGACCAGCGGCAGGACGTCGTAGAGGTCGACCGGTCGGATCGAAACCGTGTTGATGCTCATCCCTCGCCTCCGCCCGCCCGCCGTCCGCGAGGAGGTGATGTAGATCTCAATCGAGCCACGGCGCGGGGTCGACGCCGGCGCGGCGGCAGGCCGCGGCCACGATCTCCCGATCCTCCGCGTGGCGGGCGGCCATCTCCTGGAAGGAGAGGTCGTCGTCCGGCGGGGCCTCCAGCGTCGCGACCGGCAGCGAGACGGGCCCGGCGGCCACGATCCGCGGCCGGTTGGCCCGGTGGTTCAGGACGGGGAGGGCGGGGTGAACCGGGCCGTCGGGGGCGTAGAGGGTCCCGTCCGGCATCTGGAGGCCGACGACGGCCCCCGAATCGGCGACCCGGACCCGCAGCGGCGAGACCTCGCGCGTCGACGGGTGCAGCCGGACGAGGGCCCCCGCGAGCCGGACCGTGTCCTGGGGCAAGCAGCGGATCCAAAGCCAGTCCTCGTGCTCGCGGACGCCGGGCAGGCGCGCCAGCATCGGCTGGATCCCGAACATGACGAGGAGCGTGAGCGACGTCCCCAGCGCCATGGCCGTCTCCATGACGATGACCTCGCCCCATACCAGCGCCAGCAGCACGGCCGGAACGAGAAGGGGAAGGCCGATCCGGACCGGGGTGAAGCGCGAACGCGCCATGGCTCGCTCCCGAAGGCGCGCAGGACAACGGGGGAGACATGCGTCCGCCCCCGCCGCCGTCAAGCCGGCGGAGGTGCTGCGCGTGCGGGGGTCGCTCCGGCAGGGTTGGCCTCCGCGCGACGCTCGGGTCGAATGGCCCCGCGACGGGCCGGGCGGACGGTCCGGCGAACGGGAGGGAGGGCGGCGGTGGACGCGGTCGCCGGGCCGAAGATGCTGACGGCACGCGACTTCGCGCCGGCCGAGGGGATAACGGAGATCGTCGGCCGGACGCTGTCCGGGGAGAAGGCGAAGCCCTACAGGCCGACGGCGGACCAGCGGGCGGCGATCCGGCAGTCGGAACGCGACTTCAAGGCATGGGAGCGGGGTTAGCCCCGGGCGGTGACGACCAGATAGGCGAGGATGTGGACCAGGGACATACCGATCAGGTAGCGGAACGCCCACGTCCGCACCTCAAGCCGTTCTTCGCGGTCCATATCGCCCTATCCTTTCGGATAGTGCAGCAATGCAGCACTAACTGGCGTCTGCCAAAGCGCCCAACAAACCCGCTAAGTCATTGATCTGGAATGGTGCTGCCGAGAGGAATTGAACCTCCGACCCCGTCCTTACCAAGGACGTGCTCTACCCCTGAGCTACGGCAGCGCGCCTTCGCGAGGCCGGGACCATAGCGAAGCGGTTCCGGGCGCGCAACAGCAATCCAA
>JBIJED010000234.1:0-5309 GCA_044343785.1 Azospirillales bacterium
GTCCGGCGCGGGAACCCTCATCCTTTCGGCATGAAGACGCCGTCGCCCTCCGCCGAACGTCCGAGCCCGAAGCCGCCCGAGAGCCCGTCCGAACGGGAGGCGCGCCGGGCGGCGGCCCTGCGGGCGAACCTCGCGCGGCGCAAGGCGCAGGCCCGCGGCCGGGCCGAGGCCGACGACGAGGGGTCCGGCGACGGATCCGGCGGCTGACGGGGCGGGGCATGGACCGCATCATCGTTCGCGGCGGACGCCGGCTGGAAGGGACGGTGCCCGTCGCCGGTGCCAAGAACGCGGCACTCCCCCTCATGTGCGCGAGCCTGCTGACCGACCGGCCGGTGACGCTGCGCAACGTGCCGCACCTCGCCGACATCGCGACCCTGGCGGGTTTGCTCGGGCACCTCGGCGTCGCCGTCGGGTTCGACGGGCACGATCCGGGCGGCGGGCACGCCGGCCGGGTGATGACGCTGTCGGCCGGGCGGATCGCCGACACCACGGCGCCCTACGACATGGTGCGCAGGATGCGCGCCTCGGTGCTGGTCCTCGGGCCGCTCGTCGCCCGCTGCGGCGCGGCGAAGGTGTCGCTTCCCGGCGGCTGCGCGATCGGGACGCGGCCGGTCGACCTCCACGTGAAGGCCCTCCGGGCGCTGGGGGCGGAGGTGTCGCTGGAGGGCGGCTACATCCACGCCCGCGCCCCCGGCGGCCTGCGCGCGGGCGAGATCGTGTTCCCCCTCGTCTCCGTCGGCGCGACGGAGACGGCACTCCTCGCCGCCGCCGCGACCGAGGGCACGACGCGGATCGTGAACGCCGCGCGCGAGCCCGAGGTGCAGGACCTCTGCCGCCTCCTCGTCGCGATGGGCGCGCGGATCGAGGGGATCGGGACGGCCGCGCTCTGTGTCGAGGGTCGCGCCGCGCTCGACGGCGCCGTCCACGACATCGTGCCGGACCGGATCGAGGCGGGAACCTTCGCGATCGCCGCCGCGATCACGGGCGGCGACCTCACTCTCGCGGGCGCGTCGGCCGACGACCTGCGGACGCTCGCGTCGACCCTGAAGGCGACCGGTGCCACGGTGGAGGCGCTGGCCGCGGGCCTTCGTGTGGTGGGTCCCGCGCGGCCGCGGGGCGTCGACGTGATGACCGAGCCGTTCCCCGGTTTCCCCACGGACTTGCAAGCGCAGTACATGGCCCTCATGTGCGTGGCGGAGGGCGCGTCGATGATCACCGAGACCATCTTCGAGAACCGGTTCATGCACGTTCCGGAGCTCGCGCGGATGGGAGCCCGCATCACCGTCCACGGCGGCACCGCGCTGGTGCGCGGCGTGGCGGGCCTGCGCGGCGCACCGGTGATGGCCACCGACCTGCGCGCCTCCGTGTCGCTGGTCCTGGCCGGCCTCGCCGCGGAAGGCGAGACGGTCGTGAACCGGGTCTACCACCTGGACCGCGGCTACGAGCATCTGGAGGCGAAACTGGCCGCCGTCGGCGCCGAGATCGTCCGGATGCGCGAAGCCGCCTGAGCCGAGAGGAGCGAGAGCCGTGGCACGCTGCCTGAAGCTGAAGGCCGAGGACGCCGACGACGTCCGCGTGATGTCCGCCTATCTTCAGGACGCCATCGTCCCGATCGGCGAGATCGGGTGGATACGGGAGGAGGGCCGCTTCGTCCTGGTGGCGAACCGGTTCAAGTGGGAGACATGCGAGGCTGCCCCGGTCCCCCCGCCCGCCGGTCGCAGGCCGGGGTTCCCCTTCGAGCGCACCCATGCGGGCCTCAGGATCGAGGGGGTGACGGCGGTCCGCGTCCGCGGCATCGACCTCAAGGACCGGAGCCAGATCCTCTCGCTCCTCGCGCTCGAGGCGGGGGAGGGGCATCTGCACCTGCACTTCTCCGGCGGGGGCTGCATCCGCGTGGAGGCGCCCGCGATCGCCGTCCGGCTCGAGGATCTCGGCGAGCCCTGGCCGACCGACCGCATGCCGGCCCACCGCCTCGACGACGCCCAAGACCACGCGGCACAGTAGCGCAGGCGCCGGAACGCCGCGTCCCGGCCCGGGTTGGCCGGAAACCGATCCCTTCGGAGGCGATGCCTTGTCACGGTCCGGACCCACCGCCCGTGGCAGGGGCGGCTCGCGTCCGCCCGCCGCGCGACGGTGGCGAGCGGCAAGCGGCAGGGTTGACGCGGGCGCTCTGGTCGCGCGCGGGCGACGGTGTTATCTCCGATCCCGTCGGCGCGACGGCCGACGCCCGGGAGCCGGCACGCCCTTGACCGCAGACATCGTCCCGTTCCGCCACGCCCCGACCGCGGCCGGCGCCAACGAGCCCCTCGTCCTGGCCGTGCCGAAGGGGCGCATCCTGAAGGAACTGCGCCCCATCCTCGATCGCGTCGGCATCGAGCCCGAACCCGACTTCGACGACGAGGACAGCCGGAAGCTGCGCTTCGCGACGAACCTGCCGCATCTCTCGATCGTGCGGGTGCGCTCGTTCGACGTCGCGACCTTCGTCGCCTTCGGCGCCGCGCACGCCGGCATCGCCGGCAACGACGTGCTGCTCGAGTTCGACTTCCCGGAGATCTACGCCCCGCTCGACCTCGGAATCGGCCGGTGTCGGCTGGCCGTCGCCGAGCCGGCGGATCTCGTGGAGCGCGACGACCCCGCGCGCTGGAGCCACGTTCGCGTGGCGACCAAGTATCCCGGTGTCACCCGCCGCCACTTCGCCACGCGCGGCGTGCAGGCCGAGTGCGTGAAGCTGAACGGCGCGCTCGAACTCGCCCCGGCGCTGGGCCTCTGCCAGCGCATCGTCGACCTCGTCTCGACGGGCGCGACGCTGAAGGCCAACGGCCTCGTGGAGGTGGAGACGATCGCCGAGGTGACCTCGCGCCTCATCATCAATCGCGCTGCGTTCAAGACACGGCCCGACGAGATGTCGGGCTGGATCGGCCGGTTCCGGGAGGCGGTCCGTGCCGCATAGGCTGTCCACCGCCGATCCCGGTTTCGGCGACGCCTTCGCGCGGTTCCTCGACGCCCAGCGCGAGGCCCGCGCCGACGTCGACGCCGCGGCGGCCGCCATCCTCGCCGACGTGCGGGCGCGCGGCGACGCGGCGGTCGTCGAGCTGACCCGCCGGTTCGACCGCACCGACGTGACGGCCACGACGCTGCGGGTGACGGACGCCGAGATCGCGGCGGCCGAGGCCACCTGCTCGCCCGACCTGCTCGCGGCACTGCATCTCGCCGCCGACCGGATCCGCGCGTTCCACGAGCGACAGAAGCCCACCGGGATCGATTTCGTCGACGGATCGGGCGTGCGCCTCGGGGCGCGCTGGACGGCGCTCGACGCGGTCGGCCTCTATGTGCCGGGCGGTCTCGCGGCCTATCCCAGCACGGTGCTGATGAACGCGGTCCCGGCCAAGGTGGCCGGGGTCGCGCGGGTGGCGATGTGCGTGCCGGCGCCCGACGGCCACCTGAACCCGCTGGTGCTGGCCGCCGCACGCCTCGCCGGCGTCGACGAGATCCACCGGATCGGCGGCGCCCAGGCGATCGGCGCGCTCGCCTTCGGCACCGCGACGATCGCGCCGGTCGACAAGATCGTGGGGCCCGGCAACGCCTATGTGGCCGCGGCCAAGAAGCAGGTGTTCGGCACGGTCGGGATCGACATGATCGCCGGCCCGTCGGAGATCCTGGTGGTCGCCGACGGCGCCAACGACCCGGCGTGGATCGCCGCCGACCTCCTCTCCCAGGCGGAGCACGACCCGAGCGCGCAGGCGATCCTCGTCACCGACGCCGCCGCCTTCGCCGACGCCGTGGAGCGCGCGGTCGCGGCACACCTCCAGCGCCTGCCCCGGTCGGAGATCGCGGGCGCCAGCTGGCGTGACCACGGCGCGGTGATCCTCGTGCGCGACCTCGCCGAGGCGCCGGCCGTCGTCGACCGGATCGCGCCCGAGCATCTGGAACTGGCCGTCGCCGACCCCGACGCGCTGTTCGCCCGCATCCGCCACGCGGGCTCGGTCTTCCTCGGCCGGCACACGCCGGAGGCGATCGGGGACTACGTCGCCGGCACCAACCACGTGCTGCCGACGGCGCGGACCGCCCGCTTTTCCTCCGGGCTCAATCTGCTCGACTTCATGAAGCGGACGACGTTCGTCGGCTGCGGGCCCGCGGGCCTCGCGGCGATCGGGCCGGCGGCCGTCGAACTCGCCCATGCGGAGGGGCTCCAGGCGCACGCGCTGTCGATCGAGATCCGCCTGGGCCTTTCGCCCCGGGGGGCGTGAGATGTCGTCCGAGCGCCACCGCATCGTCCATGTGGCGCTCGACGAGCGGGGCGTCATCCGGCGCGCGCCGGACGTGGAGCACGAGCGCGCGGTCGCGATCTACGACCTGATCGAGGAGAACCTGTTCGTTCCGAAGGCGTTCGCCGACGCCGGCCCGTTCCGCCTGCATCTGCGGCTGGAGGACACGACCCGCCTCATCCTCGACGTGCGCGACGCCGCGGACGCGCCGTTGACGGAGATCGCGCTCTCGCTCCAGCCGTTCCGGCGCATCGTGCGCGACTACTTCATGATCTGCGAGAGCTACTACGCGGCCATCAAGCGCTCGACCCTGGCGCAGATCGAAGCCCTCGACATGGGCCGGCGCGGGCTGCACGACGACGGGTCGGCGCTGCTGATCGAGCGGCTGGCCGACAAGGTGGAAGTGGACCACCCGACCGCGCGTCGGCTCTTCACGCTGATCTGCGTGCTCCACATGCGGGGATGAGGCGGTGCCGACCGGGAAGCCCTCGTCCCTGCCGGTGACCAGCGTGCTGTTCGCCTGCACGCACAACTCCATCCGTTCCCCCATGGCCGAGGCCATGCTGAAGCACTTCCACGGGCGGCGGCTCTACGTCGACAGCGTGGGCGTCCGCTCGGGCGAGCGGGACCCGTTCGTGGTCGAGGTGCTGGCCGAACTGGGCCTCGACGCCGGGCGTCATCGGCCGAAATCGTTCGACGACCTCAACGACGGTTCCTTCGACCTCGTCATCTCGCTGTCGCCCGAGGCGCAGCACCGGGCGGTGGAGATGACGCGCACGATGGCCTGCGACGTGGAGTTCTGGCGGGTCCAGGACCCCACCGTCGTCGAGGGGACGCGCGAACAGCGGCTCGAAGCCTACCGGGAGGTGCGGGACCGGATCCGGGGCATGATCGTGAACCGGTTCCCCCTTGCCCCGACGAGCGTGTGAGGGGGGCCGGCGATGGCCGGCCCCCGCGATCGTCACCGTGCCCGAAGCAGTTCCGGCACGCGCAGCAGGATTATCTCGTTGTCGTCGGCCGTCTTGATCGCTTCGTTCGGTGAAT
>JBIJED010000278.1:0-4753 GCA_044343785.1 Azospirillales bacterium
CCCGACGGGCGTGTGAGCGGGGGCCGGCGGCGGCCGGCCCCCTCGATCGTCACCGCGCCCGCAGCAGTTCCGGCACGCGCAGCAGGACGAGTTCGTTGTCGTCGGCCTTCGCCGGATCGCGGCTGGAGGAGAAGGGCAGGTTGTTGTCGTTGCCGACGACGATGTGGTCCGCGTCGACGACGTCCACGTTCTCGATCGTGAAGAAGGGGAACGTCAGCACGCCGTCGGTGAGCGGCTTGCGGGCCTTCCTGTCGGGATCGGCGATCCGCATCAGGTCGACGAAGCCGATCTTGCGCACCGGCTTGCCGACGTTCGCGTCCGACATCTCGACCTTGTAGACGCGCTTGAACCGGGCGACGTCGTGGAAGCAGGTCGGCCCGCGGGAGCCCTGGGGACACGCCCTGTCCGCCGTCCCCTCGCCGTTGTCGCGCTCGATCACGAGGCCGGTCGTGCCGTCGATCATGTTGAAGTCGCCGATGGCGAGGCCGTTCGCCTCGAACGGATAGAGCCAGTGACGGCCGGTGAAACGTTCGGCCGCGACGTCGAACTCCAGGATGCGCGCGACCTCCTTGCCGTCGACCTTTTCCCAGTCCTTGCCCTCGGCGTCCCAGAGCGGACCCTCCAGCAGGCCGTAGAGGAACCGGCCGTCCTTCGACGCCGCGAAGCCCTCGTAGCCCTTCGACCGACGCAGGTTGACGTTGGTGTAGGAGAGGCCGGGCGCGCCGGGCGTGGCGACCTCCCAATGGTCGGGCGAGCGGACCTTCTGCCCCGAGGCCATCGTCTCGAACACGCCGAGGACCTTGCCCGTCCGGTCGGCCTTGATGACGTAGGGCCCGAACTCCTCGCCGATCCACAGCGTGTCGCCGACGAACTGGAACCCCTCCAGATCGAAGTCGGACCCGGTCAGGTACCGCTTCTCGGTCCCCTCGTGCACGATCCGGAACGGCACCTTACGGTCCGGATCGTGGAGGAACACGGTCTCCAGCCGCTGCCACTGGCCCGTCGCCCAGTCGACGCGCCAGCGGATCAGGTAGAGTGCCGAATCGGGGGAGTTCGCGCGCGAGCCGAAACCGTTGTCGGTGAGCAGCCAGAAGGACCCGTCGGCGTTCACCTTGATGCCCGAATGGCCCTGGACCGGCTGTCCGCGGAACGGCGTGGAAAGGCCTGTCGGCCGGCCGGCCGACAGGCCGGGAACCGTGCCGATCGCGTCGACGCGTCGACCCGACGTGTACTTGCCGGAGACCCGGAGGTCCGAGGGGGCGTCGGCGGGGACGTCGATGAACGTCTCCGCCGGCAGGACGGCGTGGCCGGCCAGCGTGGCCGGGAACGCCTGCTGGGCGGCGGCCGGCGTGGCGGCACCGAACATCGCGGCGATCACGGTCGCGGCGATTGCGTTGGCGAGGAGCTTGCGATCCATTTCGGCCTCAGGTCGTTGTCCGCCGACTTGATCGCTTCGTTCGGTGAATGGCTGATGACGGTCATGTGACGGCGACGTGAACGCATCGCCACCGTTCCCGCTGTCGGCGCCGACATGTCCGAGGGATCACCCGAGGATACGGAGGTCCCGCGGCGTCGTGCTCAGCACCTCCGGGCCGTCGGCCCCCACGAGGATCATGTCCTCGATCATGAGCGCGCCGAGCCCGCGGGCGTAGAACGGCGTCTCGAAGGCCATCACCATCCCGGGCTCCAGCGCCACGTCGGCGTCGGCGGCGACGAACGGCCATTCCTCGCTTCCCGGTCCGGCGCCGAGGCCGTGGCCGAAATGGCCGCGGGCATAGCCGGGGATCCCGGCCGTCCGGACCGCGCCCAGCACCGCCGCATGGATGTCGGCGAGGCGCATGCCGGGGCGGAACATCGGCAGGCCGACGTCGAACCCGGCCCGCAGCGCCGCGAAGACGTCCACCGCCGCCCGCTCCGGCGCCCCCCACGCGAAAGTGCGCGCTCCGTCCGACGTGTAGCCGCCGACGAGGCAGCCGACGTCGGCCTTGACGAGCGCGCCCGGCCGGACCGTGCCCCGGCCGCTCCACGGGTCGGGGCCGACCGAGACGTACTCCCATGCGCCGGTCAGCGGCCGGTCCGGCTCGGCGCGGGCGGCGGCGACGGCCCCCACCCGCCAGGCGGCGGCGAGGTCGGCGCGCTCGGCGCCGTCGCGCACGGCGTCGATCATCGCCACCAGGCCCGCGTCGGCGAACCGGCAGGCGGCGCGCAGCTTCGCGATCTCGCCCGCCGACTTCACCATCCGCAGTCGTCGCACGACGTCCGACCCGTCCCGCCAGTCGACCGCGGGCAGGGCGTCGCAGAGCGCCCGGTGGTCGACGACGGGCAGGAAGTCGAGATCGAGGCCCGCCCGCCGCACCCCGGCCCCCGCGAGCAGCTCGCCGAGGCGGGCGAGGGCGGTGCCCAGGTCGAAGGTCGTCGGCCGCACGAAGCCGGTCGGATGGCCCGTCGCCGCATAGGCCCGGGCGAGGCGGTCGGCGGTCGGCGTGTCGGGATCGGTGCCGTCGAGGTCGATCGCGTCGACCCAGATCGGATGGGTGCGCACGACGGTCGCCGGGTCGGCCGCGTGGACCGCGGGGGCGAACAGGTCGCTCGCGACCGCAGCGATCGGTCGGGCCGGATCGGCGGGGACGACCGCGATCGCCGCTCCCGCCCGTCGCCACATGGCGGCGACGCCCGGCGTGGCCCCGGTCGCCCAGGCGAAGGCCTCCGGCTGGGTCAGGACGAGGCCGTCGATCCGCGCCGCGGCCATCAGGCGGGCGGCGCGATGTCTGTCGACGTTCGGCATCGGGCGGATCTCCGAAACAACAACAAGAAACCGTGATAACCGGCGTGATCAACAAGCCGTCTTGCACGCGCGCGGCGGGTGCATGTAGAAGCTTACCGTATACGAAAATCCGTGTGCGGCCGACCGGCCGTGCATCGTCCGAGGAGGTCGGGATGTCTGGACGGTTGGGACGGTTTCTTCCGGCGCTGGCGCTCGCCGCGGCCATCGGGCTCGCGGCGCCCGTGTCCGAGGCGCAGGCGCCCAGGCACGGCGGCACGCTGCGGTTCGTGATGCCCTATGAGCCGCCGACGCTCTCGGCCGTCAACAACACCTCGACGCCGAACACCTCCTCGAAGATCTGGGACGGTCTCGTCACCTACGACTTCGACCTGAACCCCCTGCCGCAGCTGGCGACGTCGTGGACGCTCTCGCCCGACGGGCTCGTCTACACCTTCAAGCTGCGCGACGGCGTGACCTGGCACGACGGCAAGCCCTTCACCGCCGAGGACGTCGCCTTCTCGCTCCTGCGCCTCAAGGCCGGCCATCCGCGCGGCCGCAGCACCTTCGCCAACGTGAAGGAGGTGCAGACCCCCGATCCGCTGACGGCCGTCGTCGTCCTGACCCAGCCCTCGCCCTACTTCCTCGTGGCGCTCGGGCCGTCCGAGAGCCCGATGGTGCCCAAGCACCTGTTCGAGGGCGTGGACGTCGCGACCCCGCCGGGGCCGAACCTGCACGTCGGCACCGGGCCCTTCGTCCTGAAGGAGTGGGTTCGCGGCAGCCACGCGGTCCTCGACCGCAACCCGAACTACTGGGACAAGCCGAAGCCCTACGTCGACCGCGTGATCATCCGTTTCATGACCGACGCCGCCGCCCGCGCCGCGGCGTTCGAGGCGGGCGACCTCGACCTCGGCGGGTCCAACCCCGTCCCGCTCGCCGACATGGCGCGCTTCAAGGCCAATCCGAAGTTCGCGGTCGACGACCGGGTGTTCGCCTATCCCGGCTCGCAGTTCCAGATGTTCTTCAACCTCGACACCCCGATCCTGAAGGACAGGAAGGTCCGCGAGGCGATCGCCCACGCCATCGACATCGATGCGATCGTGGAGACGGTCTTCTACGGCTATGCGAAGAAGTCGCCGTCGGCGATCAGCGTGGCGCTGGCGCCGTTCCACGATCCCTCGATCAAGGGCCGCGCCTTCGACGTGGCGCTGTCGAACCGCCTGCTGGACGAGGCCGGCCACCGGCGTGCTGCGAACGGCTTCCGCTTCCCGATGCGGCTCCTGATCAACCCGTTCATCGACGCCCGTCTGGCCGAGTTCATCCGCCAGTCGCTGCGTCGCGTGGGGATCGAGGCGAACACCGAGCGGCTGGAGTTCGGCGCCTACGTCCGCGCCGTCTACACCGACCGTGCCTTCGACCTGACGATCGAGAGCCTGTCGAACACCTTCGACCCGACGGTCGGCGTCCAGCGCGGCTACTGGTCGAAGAACTTCCGCCCTGGCCTGCCGTTCTCGAACTCGGCCAACTATTCCAACCCCGAGGTCGACCGCATCCTCGAGGCGGCGGCGGTCGAGATCGACCCGGTCAAGCGCAAGGCGCTGTGGTTCCAGTTCCAGCGGATCGTCTTCGAGGACATCCCATCGGTCGATCTGGTGGCGCCGATCCAGGTCATCCTCGCCAACGCGAAGCTGAAGAACTATGCGCCCGGCGCCGAGGGTCTGGGGAGCAACTTCGCCGACGCGCACTTCGTCGATTGACCGGCGGCCGGTTCGCCCCCACCCTCCGCACCGCGTGGAGGGACGGGGCGGCCGGCCCCGCCTCGCGCCGACGCCCGAGGCCGCCACCCGTCCCATGGCCGACACGAGACGACTTCTCCGCGTCCTCCGCCGGACGCTCCTCCAGGCCGTGCCCACGGTCCTGGGCATCGTCGTGCTGAACTTCTTCCTGCTGAAGCTGGCGCCCGGCGACGCGGCCGACGTGATGGCGGGCGAG
>JBIJED010000315.1:0-4494 GCA_044343785.1 Azospirillales bacterium
TTGAACTTCACCAGCGCGAAGTCGGGCTCGATGCCGGTGGTGTCGCAGTCCATGACGAGGCCGATCGTGCCGGTCGGCGCGATCACGGTCGCCTGCGCGTTGCGGAAGCCGTGCGCGGTGCCGAGCGCCAGCGCCCGGTCCCAGGCCGTCGCGGCGGCGTCCATCAGGGCGGGCTGCGGGCAGTCGCCGCGCTTCAGCGGAACGGGGAGGACCGTCAGCCCCTCGTAGCCGTCCGACAGGCCGTGGGCCGCGAGGCGGTGGTTGCGGATGACGCGCAGCATGGGTTCGCGGTTGTCGGCGAAGCCGGGGAAGGGTCCCAGCTCCTTCGCCATCTCGGCCGAGGTGGCATAGGAGACGCCGGTCATGATCGCGGTGAGCGCGCCGCAGATCGCGCGGCCCTCGTCCGAATCGTAAGGGATGCCGGCCGCCATCAGAAGGCCGCCGATGTTGGCGTAGCCGAGGCCCAGCGTGCGGTAGCGGTAGGAGAGCTCCGCGATCTCCTTCGAGGGGAACTGCGCCATCAGCACCGAGATTTCGAGCACGACCGTCCAGAGCCGGACCGCGTGCTCGTAGGCGGGGATGTCGATCGACCCGTCCGCCGCCCGGAACTCCATCAGGTTGAGGGAGGCGAGATTGCAGGCCGTGTCGTCGAGGAACATGTACTCGGAGCACGGATTAGACGCGTTGATCCGGCCGGACGCGGGGCAGGTGTGCCACTCGTTGATGGTGGTGTCGAACTGGATGCCCGGGTCGGCGCAGGCCCAGGCGGCGTGGCCGATCTTCTCCCACAGCTCGCGCGCCCTGACCGTCTTCGCGACCTTGCCGTCGGTGCGGCGGATCAGGTTCCACTCCGCGTCGTTCAGCACGGCGTCGAGGAAGTCGTTCGTCACACGCACCGAGTTGTTGGAGTTCTGGCCCGCCACCGTCAGATAGGCGTCGGAATCCCAGTCGGTGTCGTAGGTCTTGAAGTCGATCGAGCGGTAGCCCTGGCCCGCGAACTGCACCACGCGCTGGATGTAGTTCTCCGGGATCATCGACCTGCGGGCGGCGATGATCGCCGTCTTCAGCGACCGGTTCGCCTTGGCGTCCAGACGGTCGGCCTCGGCCACCGTCTCGTCCCAGCAGGCGGCCATGATCTCGTTCAGATGCTTCGACGCGATCTTCGAGCCGGCGACGAGGGCGGCGACCTTCTGCTCCTCGATCGCCTTCCAGTCGATGTAGGCCTCGATGTCCGGGTGGTCCATGTCGACCACGACCATCTTGGCCGCGCGCCGCGTGGTGCCGCCCGACTTGATGGCGCCGGCCGCCCGGTCGCCGATCTTCAGGAAGCTCATCAGGCCCGACGAACGCCCGCCGCCGGCCAGCCGCTCGCCGTCGCCGCGCAGCCGGGAGAAGTTCGAGCCGGTGCCCGAGCCGTACTTGAACAGGCGGGCCTCGCGGACCCACAGGTCCATGATGCCGCCCTCGTTCACGAGGTCGTCGGCGACCGACTGGATGAAGCAGGCGTGCGGCTGGGGATGCTCGTAGGCGGTCTCGGACTTGGTCAGCCGGCCCGAGCGGAAATCGACGTAGAAATGGCCCTGGCTCGGCCCGTCGATGCCATAGGCCCAGTGCAGGCCGGTGTTGAACCACTGCGGGCTGTTGGGCGCCGCCATCTGCCGGCACAGCATGAAGCGGTGCTCGTCGAAGAAGGCGCGGGCGTCGGCCTCGCCGTCGAAATAGCCGCCCTTCCAGCCCCAGTAGGTCCAGGTGCCGGCCAGCCGGTCGAACACCTGCTTGGCCGACATTTCGCTGACCGACCGCTTCTCCTTGGGCAGCTTGGAGAGGGTCCGCTCGTCGGGAACCGAGCGCCACAGCCAGGAGGGGACGTCGTGCTCCTCGACCTTTTTCAGCGCCGCCGGGACGCCGGCCTTGCGGAAGTACTTCTGGGCCAGCACGTCGCAGGCGACCTGGCTCCAGTCGTCGGGAACGTCGATGTCCTTCAGCTGGAACACGACCGAACCGTCCGGGTTGCGGATCTCGCTCGTCGTCTTCCGGAAGGCGATGCCGTCGTAGGCGTCGCGACCCTCGACCGTGAACCGCCGCTCGATCCGCATGCTCATCCGCTCCCGTTCCCTCGGTTTGGTGCCCGGCCCGCCCGCCCACGACAGATATCGTGGGAGGGGCCATATCCTGTGGGGCGAACAAGGTCGCACACCAGATGTTGCGGCAGCAACGAAACTTTGATGTTGACAGGTCCATGGGGGGCTGATCTTGCGGGGCGGTGGAGCGAATCGGTGGAAGTGGTTGATTTCACGAACGATTGGTCAATCGATCGAGCGGCGCGACGTCGGCTGGTGATCATCCGCCTGAAATCTCTTGGCCCGCGCAGACCCATCGTGCAACCTTGAGGAGAAATCCCGGTTGCCTCGATCCGGCGATAAGCGTCGCCGTGTTGCGCCGGTTGGCGAAGGGTGACAATTTGTCTATGTCGCGGTCGGGCTTCACCGGGTCAGTTCAGGCATTAGCACTCGTCGCGTTTGCGATGATGGTCGCCATTCCGGCTCGCGCGGTGACCATCGTTCGCGAAGCCGAAACTGTGGCGGTCGAAGTCCGGCGAGCGTTTTCTGAGCCGGTTCGCCAGATGATCCCTGTCTTCGTGTTTCGCGACAGAAGCGTCGGGCGGGCTCCGTTCCTCATCCTGCTCCACGGCCGCGCGGTAACCGCGGAAGAGCGGGCGGCTGTGAGGCAGTTCGCCTACACCGACAGCAGCCGATACCTGGCTGGGCTTGGGTTCGCCGTCGTCGTACCGACTCGTGTCGGCTACGGGGCGGGGCGCGGACCCGACGTCGAGGACAGCGGTCCGTGTTCCCGCAAGAACTATCCGCCGGCCTATGAGGCGGGTCTCGAGCAGGTGGACCAGATCGTCGCTTGGGTCCGTTCGCGCCCCTACATCGATCCGGAGAACGGGGTGATCATCGGGCAGTCCTACGGCGGAACGCTGGCGATCGGCGCCGGATCCCGGACGTCTCTCTCCGGGGTCCGGGCTGTGGTCAACTTCGCAGGCGGCGGCGGTGGCAATCCGATCACACGCCCTGGCCAGCCGTGCGATCCGGCCCAACTCGGCCGGATGTTCGGTAGTTACGGACGGGCGAACGTCCGTCCCTCGTTGTGGCTCTATTCGGAAAACGACAAGTTCATGGGCATCGAGCATCCGCGAAAATGGTTCGGTGCCTTTGTGGCGGCCGGTGGACAGGGGACGTTCGTCACGCTTCCTGCGCACGGTGACGACGGGCATTGTTCGTTCACCTGCAACCCGGCAGCGTGGCGTGGTCAGTTCGAGGTCTTTCTGCAGTCGGTCGGATTGCCGCTGAAACGAAGCCCATGAGCATCGCTCTCCCGTCGCCGTCCGCGCTTCGGCCACCGCGACACTCCACCCCCCCCCGGCCTTGTCCTCCCGCGGCCGCTGTGCGATGGTCCCTTCGCTCCCATCCGGGCCCGGGACGATCATGAGCAACGGCATCGCCAATCTCGTCGACTGGCTGAACCAGACTTACATCCGCGTCTTCACGAAGCGGAATGGCGTGGTCGTCGGCACCGACCGGTACGGCAACACCTACTACCGCATGAAGACCACCGCGCCCGGCCAGCGGGAGCGACGCTGGGTGATGTACGTCGGCGAGCCCGAGGCGACGAAGGTGCCGCCCGAGTGGCACGGCTGGCTGCACCACACCTACGACGCCCCGATCGCCGAGACCAGCCCTCTGGTCAAGCCGTGGGTGAAGCCGCACCTGCCGAACGCGACCGGCACGCTCCAGGCCTACCGGCCGCCGGGCCACATGCTGGAGGGCGGGCGCCGGGCGCGGGCCACCGGCGACTATCAGGCCTGGACGCCGGAGTGACGGCGCGACACGACCTCAGACAACCGGACGCCGACCGATGAGCCGCAACGTCATCGAAACCGTGATGGGCGCGGTCGTGCTCGTCGTGGCCGCCATCTTCCTCGTCTTCGCCTATCGCATGGCCGACGTCGGCACGGTGCGGGGCTACGAGGTCTGGGCCGGATTCTCCGCGACGGGCGGCCTCCAGACGGGTGCCGACGTCCGCATCTCGGGCGTGAAGGTGGGCAGCGTGACGAGCCAGACGCTCGATCCCGGCACCTTCCTCGCCGTCGTGCGCATGTCGATCGACCCCTCGATCAAGCTGTCGGCCGACACCACCGCCGCGATCAGGAGCGAGAGCCTGCTGGGCGGCCGTTACGTCTCGTTGAGCCCGGGCGGCGACCCGGACGAGATCAGGCCGGGCGGACGGATCCAGTTCGTCCAGAACCCGGTCGATCTGGAGGACCTGATCGGCCGCTTCATGTTCTCCAGCCAGGGCCAGTCCTCCTCGGCCGCCCCCGCGCCCGGCGGCGCCACGCAAACGCCCTGATCCCGGGCCAACCTGCGGGCATGATCCGCCGCACCGCCGCGGGCCTCGCGCTCGCATCTCTTGCCGCCATGGCCACGCCCGCCG
>JBIJED010000316.1:0-4493 GCA_044343785.1 Azospirillales bacterium
GCCGAGCGTGCCGTAGACGGGGTCCGATCCCGCGGGCGCCGGCGTCGCGTCGATCGCCGGCTGCGGCGGCCGGCCGAAGGCGGCGGTGGCGCGGTTGAAGCCCGTGGCGAGCACGTCCATGTCGTTCGCCGTCACCACCATCCGGTAGCCCTGCGCCTTGCGGCGGACGGCGGCCTCGGCGTTGATGGTGAAGATCCCGCACGGCGTCCAGGCGGCGCGGCAGGCGGCCAGGATCTCCGAGCAGGCGGCGTCGTGGCGGGGCGAGGCGTCGGGGAAGGTGCCGAGCGAGATGGCGAGGTCGCCCGTCCCGATGAAGACCATGTCGACGCCCTCGGTCCGGGCGATCTTCGAGGCGTTCCGGAGGCCCTTCTCTGTCTCGATCATCACGAGCACGACCGTGTCGCGGTTGGCCAGTTCCACGTAGTTCACGAAGTCCGACAGCGGGCGTACCCCGCCGCCCGAGCGTTCGCCCCGCGGCGGAAAGCGGGCGTAGGAGACGGCCTTCGCCGCCTGCTTCGCGCTCTCGACCAGCGGCACGATCACGCCTTCCGCCCCGGCGTCGAGCGCCTGCCCGATGGCGGTGGCGCTGTTCTCGGCCACCCGGGCCAGCACCGGGATGTCCTTGGGCACGAGGCCGATCGCGGTCTCCAGCGTCGAGCGGTCGAACAGCCCGTGCTGGAGGTCGAGCACGATCGCGTCCGGCCGGGCGCGGGCCGCGGCCTCGACCACGGCGGGGGCCCCCATGGCGAGCCAGAACACGCCGAGCGGCTTGCCGCTGTCGATCCGGTAGCGGAGCGAGGGTCCTCGCATGTCAAACATCGGCGGCCTTCCGGGTGGTCTCTGCGGGGGCGGACCCGACGCGCTGCCGGGCGAAGAAGGTCTGTTCGGCGGTGACGATGAAGGCGGTCATCCGGTCGGCGGCGGCGACGGCGTCGCGCCTTGCGAACGCGTCGAGGATCCCCTCGAGGCCCTCGACCACGGTTCGCCGGACGGCGGGATCGCGCAGCGTCTCCAGCCGCACGGTCTGCACCTGGTCGACGAAGCGGGCGATGGTCGCGGCGAGGCGCCGGTTGCGCACCGCCGCCAGCCACGCGCCACGGAAGTCGATGTTGGCGACGATCAGCCCTTCGGCGTCGTCGGCATCCAGCGCCGCCCGCGCGGCGTCCAGCGCACGGCGCAGTTCCCGCTCCTGCCCGGGGCAGAGGTCGCGCGCGGCGAGCGCCGCCGCGCGCGGCTCCAGCAGGCGGCGCACCTCGAAGATGTCGCGGACGTCGTCGCGCGACAGGCGGGGCACCATGAACCCGCGGGTGGTGCCGACCAGATAGCCCTCGTGGACGAGCTGCAGCAGCGCCTCGCGCGCCGGCATCCGCGAGGTTCCGTAGGCGCGGGCGACGTCGAGGTCGATCAGCCGCTCGTCCGGCGCCACCGTGCAGCGCTGCAGGCGCGAGCGCAGGTCGGCGTAGATCCGGTGCCGGAGGCTGTCCGGCCGCCCGCGGCGGCCGACGTCGATCCGATCGGGCGCGTCACCCGTCATGGCGTCCCTGAAACAGTATCCTGTTCATCTATGCGATGGCGGGCCGACCCTGTCAATGGAACCCGCATCGGTCGTGCGGGGCGGGGGGCGGCAAATTGCGGATGCAGTCGGAATTCTGCGGTGCAGTGCAGCATCCTCGCATCCGGGAGCCACCTGTCCGCGACGCGAAGATGGCTTGCCGACGCCCCGTCCGCATGCGAGTTTAGGATACCGTTTGATGAGGGGCCGGATGCCGGGCGAGATCCTGGACACGGTGGACATGCTCCGTCGGCTGGTGTCGTTCGACACGACGAGCCGGAATTCCAACCTGCCGCTCGTCGACTGGGTGGCCGACTATCTGTCCGGCCACGGCGTCCGGACCGAGATCCTCCCCGATCCCACGGGCACCAAGGCGAACATGCTGGCCACCATCGGGCCGGACGTGCCCGGCGGCGTGGTGCTGTCCGGCCACACCGACGTCGTCGCGGTGGACGGGCAGGCATGGACGTCGGACCCCTGGACCCTGGTCGAGCGCGACGGGCGCGTGTTCGGCCGCGGTGCCTGCGACATGAAGGGGTTCGTGGCCGCGGCGCTGGCCGCCGTCCCCCGCTTCGCCGCCGCACCGCTGGCGCGCCCCGTCCATCTGGCCCTCTCCTACGACGAGGAGGTCGGCTGCCTCGGCGTGGGCGACCTCGTGAGGCACCTGCACGCCTCCGGCCTGCGTCCCGGGCTCTGCATCGTGGGCGAGCCCACGGACATGCAGGTGGTGAACGCCCACAAGGGTGGCATCGTCGGCACCTGCACGGTCCGCGGCGTCACCGGCCATTCGTCCCAGGTCCACCGGACGGTCAACGCCGTCATGTACGCGTCCGAACTGATCGCCGAGATCGCCCGCTTCGGCGAGGTGCTCCGGGCGGGGCCGCTCGATCCGGCGTTCGACCCGCCCTATTCGACGGTGCAGGTGAACATCGTGAAGGGCGGCATCCAGCACAACGTGGTGCCCGAGGCCTGCACCTTCTGGTGGGAGCACCGGGCGCTCCCGGGCGTCCGCCTCGACGATTTGCTGGACGCCATGCGCCGCTTCGCCGAGGAGCGCCTCCTGCCCCGCATGCGGACGGTCAGCCCCGACGTCGGCGTCTCGATCGACGTGACGGCGCGCATCCCCGGCCTGAGGGCCGAGCCCGGCTCCCCGGCCGAGACGACGGTGATGCGGCTCGCCGGCACCAACGGCACCGGCGTCGTCGCCTTCGGCACCGAGGGCGGCTCGTTCCAGGAGATCGACATCCCGACGCTGGTGATCGGTCCGGGCAACATCGCCCAGGCCCACCAGCCGGACGAATGGGTGGAGCGTGCGCAGCTCGACGCCTGCGACCGCTTCCTCGACCGCGTCGCCCGGCACTGCACGGTGGCGGCGGACTGAGCAGGCACAGGTTCCAGACGGACAGGGGGACGGACCATGAGGATGTTGAAGTGGGGTGCGGCGGCGCTCGCCATCGTGGCGGCGCTGGCGACGGCGCCGGTCGACGCGAAGACCTTCCGATGGGCGGCCGGCAACGATCCCGGCGCCCTCGACCCCTACAGCCGCAACGTGACCACCACGATCATGTTCCTCGCGAACATGTACGAGCAGCTGGTCCGCCACGACCGTGACCTGAACCTCCAGCCCGCGCTGGCGACCAGGTGGGAGCAGACGGCGCCCGACGTCTGGCGCTTCACGCTTCGCCAGGGCGTGAAGTTCCACGAGGGCGAGCCGTTCACCGCCGACGACGTCGTCTTCTCCTACGAGCGGGCGCGCGGCCCGGGCTCGCTGCTCGCGAACAACTTCGCCTCGGTGAAGGAGCTGCGGAAGATCGACCCGTTCACGGTCGAGTTCGTCACCAACGGGCCGGACGCCACGTTCCCGGCGCTGATGACGAACATCATGATCATGTCGAAGGCCTGGGCGGAGAAGCACAACATCACGCGCACGACCGACATCTCCAAGCAGGAGGAGTCGTACGCCAGCTCCAACGTCAACGGCACCGGCCCCTTCAGGCTTCGCGCCCGCAGTTCCGACGGCCGGGTCGAGATGGTGGCGAACCCCGATTGGTGGGACAAGCCCGAGCACAACCTGACCGAGGTGATCTTCACGCCGCTGGCCAACCCGTCCACCCGCACCGCGGCGCTGATCGCGGGCGACGTCGACATGGTCTACGGCCTGCCGATCAATTCGGTCGAGCGCGTGCAGCAGACGCCGGGCCTCAGGGTCCACCAGAAGGCCGACCTGCGGACCATGTTCTTCGGCATGGACGTGATCTCCGACGAGCTGCGCGACAGCGACGTGAAGGGCAGGAATCCCTTCAAGGACAAGCGCGTCCGCCAGGCCGTGCAGATGGCCGTCAACACCGACGCCATCCACCGCAACGTGATGCGCGGCGCCTCGGTGCCGAACTACCTCATGGTCGGCCCGGGCGTGAACGGGTTCGATCCGTCGCTGAGCGTGCCCTACAAGTTCGACGCGGACGGGGCGAAGCGGCTCCTGGCCGAGGCCGGCTATCCGAACGGCTTCGAGATGTCGATGGACTGCTCGAACGACCGCTACGTGAACGACGAGCAGGTCTGCACGGCCGTCGCCTCGATGCTGGCGCGCGTCGGCATCCGCGCCCGCCTGCGGCTGATGCCGTTCCAGCAGTTCGTCCGCTACGTCAACCCGCCGTACGACACGAACTTCTTCTTCGTCGGCTGGCTGCCGCCGACCTACGACGCCCACAACTCGCTGCTGTCGCTCACGGCCACGCGCCAGCCGGGCGGCATCGCCGGGAACGTGAACGTCGGCGGCTTCTCGAACGCGCGGAACGACGAGCTGATCCGCATGATGGGCACCGAGACCGACGTCGCCAAGCGCAACGCGATGATCAAGGAGAGCCTGACCATCGTGCGGGACGAGATGGCCTACATCCCGATCCACCAGCAGGTGCTGCTGTACGGCGCGAAGCAGAAC
>JBIJED010000317.1:0-4485 GCA_044343785.1 Azospirillales bacterium
ATCGCCCACCTCGGGCACCTGCACCACGAGCTGACGGAGGCGCACCTCGACATCCTCGGGCGCATCGACGTGCTGCTGGTGCCGGTCGACGGCGGCTTCACGATGGGGCAGGAGTTCATCCGCGAGGTGATCCGCCAGATCAGGCCCTCGCTCGTCGTGCCGATGCATTGGTTCGGCCAGTCCCGGCTGGAGCGGTTCCTGACGATGATCGCAGACGAATATCCCGCCAGCGTGAACGACGGCCCGACGATCGTTCTCAGCCGGGCGACGATGCCGTGGCGGCGGACGGTCGTGCTTCCCGGTCCGATGTGAGCGCCCCGGCGACCAGCGGGGTCGTCGCCTGCAGCCGGTCGCCGGACACCCGGCGGATCTCCATCAGCACCTGCGGCCTCTGGGCGACGAGGCGACGGCGCCGGACCGACATCAGCCCCTCGACGGCGTTCGCGCGGCTCCGCTCGTTCCAGGGCGCCCGCACGGGCCAACGCCTCGGCGAGCGAGGGCGATGGAGCGGCCCCGGCCGCGCCGGTCGCGGCGAGGATGGCGGGAACGGCGGCCTCGCCGACCGTCGCCAGCCCCTCGACGCCGCCCGCGGCCGGGGACGCCGACGCGCAGGCGTGGACCGTCGCCAGACGGATCGGCGGCGTCGCCGCCGCGGCCGGAAGGACCAGCAGGGGCACCACGAGGAGCAGGGCCTGCGGCGGCGCCAGGAACGTCCCGGCCCGGACGAGCCCGCCGCCGCGCGGGCCACCCCCGCCATCGCGGCCGAGACGAGCCCGGAATGGCGGTTCACCTGGAGTGCGGTGACGTGATCGGCGAGCAGGACGCAGAACACCGAACAGGACAGCGGCTCGAAGACCGCGACACCGGGATGGACGGCCGTCGTTCCCGCCTCGCCGCCCTCGGCCGCCAGCGACCCCGCGAGGGCGGCGCGCGCGATCGGGCGCAGGACACGCGGAGGCAGGCGGCTGACACGCAAGGACGATCCGTCGGCCGATCGGAACCGGCCGCCGAGCGGGAAGACGATGAGAGATCGAAAGGACCATGCGCCGCCGGCCGGCCGCGCAAGGGCCGGGCTCACATCGCCTTCCAGTCGCCCGCCTGCTCGAACGCGTGCGCCGCCCGATAGACCGTGGCCTCGTCGAAATGCCGGCCGGTCAGCATCAGCCCGACCGGGAGCCCGTCGGCGAGGCCGCAGGGGATCGAGATCGACGGATGGTGCGTGACGTCGAAGGGCGACGTGTTGCCGACCGTGTCGAGGGCGGTCGACGCGTACTCGGCCAGCGGCACGCCCGGAGCCGGCATCGGCCGCGCCGTCATCGGCGTGGTCGGCATCAGCAGCAGATCATGGTCGGCCAGCACCGCGTCGTAGGCCGCGCGCAGGCGCCGCGACAGGTTCACGGCCTTGCCGTAGAAGCGGGTGCCGTGGATCGAATGGATGTGGGTTCCCATGAGCCCGAGGAGCTTCACGGTCGGCGACAGTTCGTCCGCCCGGGTGCGCCAGCGGCGCTGCGCGGACATCAGCGAGCCGACGTAGAGATCCATCCGGCCGGAGCCGAAGCCGTCGCCGAAAAGCGCGGTCTGCGCCATGCCCTCGATCGCGATCGGCATCCAGATGGCGGGCCCGGACAGGTGCATCGGGATCGAGACATCCGACACCTCGGCGCCCATCCGGGCGAGGAGCGCCGCCGCGGCGCGGACCTTCGCGTCGACCGCGGGGTTGCTCTCCGGCCGGCCGAACCCCTCCGTCACCACCGCGATCCGGAGCCCCTTCGCCCCGCCGTCGAGCAGGCGCGACCAGGGACGCACCCCCGGCGCCTTGATGCGCGGATCGTAGCCGTCGTCGCCGGCCATGACCTCGAGATACCGGGCGTTCTCGGCCACGCTGCGGGTCATCGGGCCGGCGTGGTCGATCACCGGGTCGACAGACATGATGCCGGTGTAGGGCACGAGGCCCCAGGTCGGCTTCAGCCCGACGATCCCGCAGAAGCTGGCGGGCATGCGGATCGACCCGCCCTGGTCGCCGCCCACCGCCATGTCGACCTCGCCGGCGGCGACGAGTGCGGCCGAGCCCGAGGACGAGCCGCCGGCCGACCAGCCGTGGCGCCAGGGGTTGTGGACCGGGCCGGCGGCGCAGGTGTGGCTGCCGCCGGACGCGCAGTAGTATTCGCAATGCGCCTTGCCGACGATCTCGGCGCCGGCGTCCAGCAGGCGGGTGACGATGGTGGCGTCCACCTCGGGCACGTAGCCCTCGAGCGTCGAGGCGCCGTTCATCATCGGCACGCCGGCCAGCATGATGTTGTCCTTCAGCGCGACGCGGCGCCCCGCGAGCGGGCCGTCCGCGGCCCCTGTCACCGACGTCCGCCGGGCCCAGGCGTTGTGCGGATTGTCCGCCGGTGCCGGCGCCGTGCCGGGGGTCCGGGGCCAGCGCACCGGCGGCAGTTCGTCGGCCATGCGGTCGATGGTGCCGTAGGCGGCGACGACGCCCGCCAGCATCGCCCCGTATTCGCGGGCCTCCCCCTCCCCGAGCGAGAACCCCATACGGTCCGCGGCCGCGCGGAGCTGGTCGACGGTCGGCGGGGCGAGGGCCATGGGGTTGTCTCCCTGGGTTCGGCGGAGCCCCGGAAGCGGCCGGGACAGACCGTTGCGGGGGCGGGTCGTCAAATGTAACATCAAGTAACTTCGGACCGCACGCCGGAACGGAACGGTCGGACGGCGGCGAAACGGCGACCGGACAACGGCCCGCCCGCGACAGGAACGGGTTCTCACGATCCAAGAAGGGGGAGAGATGACGATGACGATCAAGCGGCGGTCCATCCTTCAGGCGGCGGCGCTCGGCGCCGCGGGCGCAAGCCTTCCGCTCGGCCAGCTTCTTGCCCAGGCGCGCGACAGCGTGACGATCGCGTGGCCGACCGACGTCCCGTCCTGGGATCCGAACCAGCGGACGGTCCCGGACGCGCAGCCGATCTACAAGCTCGTCTTCGACCAGCCGATCTTCCAGCAGCCCGATCTCACCTTCGGCCCCGGCCTGTTCAAGACGTGGAAGCTGTCGGACGACGGCCTCGCCTTCGATGTGGAGATGCGGGACGACGTGACCTTCCACGACGGCTCGAAGATGACGGCGGAGGACTTCCGCTACACCTTCTTCGAGCGGGTGCAGGCGAAGCACGCGATCGACGTGGCGAACATCTGGCGCCGGGTGACGGACATTCAGGTCCATTCGCCCGCGAAGGCGACGATGCGGTTCGCCTCCCCCTACCCGACCGCGGCGCCCTGGCTCGGCTTCATGGCGAGCTTCATCGTGCCCAAGGCCTACATGGAGCGCGTCGGCGTCGAGGGCTTCCGCGAGAAGCCGATCGGGTCCGGCCCCTACCGGCTTGTCGAGTACCAGCTGAACTCCCGCATGGTTCTGGAGCGCAACGACGCCTACTGGGGTCCGAAGCCGGAACTCCGCCGCATCATCGTGAACGTGGTGCGCGATCCGGCAGCCCGTGCGGCGGCGGTCGAATCCGGGCAGGCCGACGTGACCGTGAACGTCACCGTCCGTGACGCGGAGCGCCTCGCCCGCGTGCCGACGCTCGAGGCGGAGCTGGTGCCGATCACCCGCCTCGTGCTGCTGCAGTGCCGGAACACGGGCGTGTTCAACGACGAGAACGTCCGCCTCGCGGCCCACCACGCGATCGACAAGACGGCGCTGTCGCGGGCCATCTACGGCGGGGCTGCGGTCCCCCTCTCGGCCCCGGTCACGCCGGGCGCGCCGAGCTTCGAGCCGGACTTCAAGTTCGACTTCGACGTGGCGAAGGCGCAGCAGCTTCTCGCCCGCTCCGGGTTCAACCCGCAGAACCCGGCGAAGCTGAAGATGTTCACCTCCAACGGCCACTTCTCCGGCGACTTCGACGTCGCCCGCGCGATCGCCCAGATGTGGCGCCGCGTCGGCATCGAGGCCGAGGTGGAGGTGATCGAGTACGCCAAGTACTTCGAACTGAACCGCGGCAACCAGCTGCCCGAGGTGACGGTCTACAGCTGGGACAACGCCACGGGCGACCCGGAGATCTACGCCGGCTACATGCTCAACCCGAACCTGCCCTTCTCCGCCTGGAAGGAGGAGGAGATCGGGAAGATGGTCACGGCACTCTTCGCCACGACCGACGACGCCAAGCGGATCGAGGGCTACAAGGCCCTCCAGCGCCACGCGGTGAACAAGGGCGCGACCATCCCGCTGCTGCAGAGCATCATCACCGTGGCGCGCCGCAAGCCGCTGCAGATGACCAGATACGGCAACGGCTGGGTGCTCGGCTCCACGATGAAGTGGGGCTGACGGATCTCCGACCCGGGCCGTCCGCCGCGCGTCGGCGGGCGGCCCGGGTCGACGATCGTTCCGCATCGCCGCCGGACGGGCCATGCACCTCAGCATCGTGAAGATGATCGGCCGGCGGATCCTGATCGCGGTCCCCATCCTGTGGGTCGTGTCGGTCCTGCTGTTCGTCG
>JBIJED010000014.1:0-14840 GCA_044343785.1 Azospirillales bacterium
GGCGGGTACACGCTTCCCCATGATCAGGACGTGCAAGACCGCGGGTTCTTCCCGGAGTGCGCGTCGGGGCGTCGCCGTCGGGTTCGCGTTCGCCGCGACCGCCGCGGCGTTCGCCTACGACGGGGACGCGGCCCGCGCGCAGGCACCGCGCCCCGACGTCGCCGAGCGCGTGCTCTCCGTCTCCGCCGCGTCGGGTGCCGAACGCGAGATCGTCGTCGAGCCGGCCCCCCATTGGTCGCTCGACGAAGGCGTCCTCCTCCCCGACGACTGGGACGCGCTCGCATGGCAGATGCCGGCCGTCGACGCCCGCCGCTACGCCCGGATCTTCGAGATGCAGGCGCGGGGCGACTGGACGGCGGCGGACCGCGAGATCGCGCGCCTGACGGACCGGAGGCTGATGGGCCACGTCACGGCGCAGCGCCTCCTGCACCCGACCGAGTACCGCGCCAACTGGTCCGAACTGCGGGGGTGGCTCGACCAGTACGCGGACCTGCCCGTCGCGGACCAGGTCCATCGGCTCGCCCTGCGCCGGCAGCCGCGGGGCGAGCGTCCGCCCAAGGCCCCGGTGGGCATGACCGGCCTCGTCGGCGGCAACCTCGAGAGCTACGACAACAACCGCCCCCTCGACGTCTCGCCCCGCGGTCGCGGCGAGCGCCCGTCCGGCCAGGTGGAACGGATCGCCGACCTGCTCCGCACGGGCGACGCGCTCGGCGCCTTCGCGCTGTTCGACCTCGTCGGCGACGAGGTCGATCCGCGGGCGAAGGACCTCGTGCAGGTCGACGTGGCGGCGGCGCTCTTCTACGCCGGCCAGCACCAGCAGGCGCAGCGCCTCGCCGCCGAGGTGGCCGGGCGGGCGGGCGCGTCCCCGCCCCTTGCGCACTGGATCGCGGGGCTTTCGGCGTGGCGGCTGAACCAGACGGACCGGGCCGGGCGTCATTTCGAGGCGATGGCGCGCGCGCCGGGGGTCTCCGCCTGGGACGTCTCCGGCGCCGCGTTCTGGGCGGCGCGGGCCCACATGCGGGCCGGCCGCGGCCATCAGGTCGCCCCGTGGCTGGAGCGGGCCGCCGCCTATCCGCGGACCTTCTACGGGCTGATCGCCCGCCGGCTGCTCGGGCTCGACATCGCCTTCCGCTGGGACGTGCCGACGCTCACGGCGGCGCATCTCCGGGTGCTGGCGGCCACTCCCGCCGGCGAGCGCGCGATCGGCCTGCTCCAGGCCGGCCAGCGCGAACTGGCCGAGGCCGAACTGCGCCGCATCCATCCGCAGGGCGAGACCCTGCTGGAGGAGGCGCTGCTGACCATCGCGGTGCGGGCGAAGCTGCCCTCGCTGGCGCTTCAGGTCGGCAACGCGCTCTCGGCACCGGAGGGGGCGACGTGGGACGCGGCCCTCTATCCTGTCCCGCCGTGGGACCCGTCGGAGGGTTTCGCGGTCGACCGGGCGCTTGTCTACGCCCTCATGCGGCAGGAATCGCGGTTCGATCCGCGGGCGCGGAGCCCGATGGGTGCCGCGGGGCTGATGCAGCTGATGCCGGCGACGGCGGGCGCCATGGCCGGCGTGCCCATGCGCGGCGCGCAGTCCGAACAGCTTCTCGACCCGACGGTGAACGTCACGCTGGGCCAGCGCTACATCACGCACCTCCTGCAGCAGCCGGAGATCGGGAACAACCTGCTCGTCCTCCTCGCCTCCTACAACGCGGGGCCGACCGCCGTCGCGCGCTGGCGCAGGCAGATGCAGGCCGAGCACGATCCCCTGCTCTTCATCGAGACGATCCCGGCGCGCGAGACCCGCGGGTTCCTCGAGCGCGTGCTCGCCAACCACTGGATCTACCGGCTGCGCCTCGGCCGTGACGTGCCCGCGCTCGACGCCATTGCGGCCGGCCAGTGGCCGCTCTATCTGCCGGAGACCGACGACACGGTCGAAGTGGCGGACACCGATGGGGCGCATTGACGAGAGCCGGCCGTTCATTCCGGTGAACATCGCGGTCCTGACCGTCTCGGACACCCGGACCCTGGAGACGGACACCTCGGGGCAGACGCTGGTCGACCGGCTGACCGGCGCCGGCCACCACCTCGCCGACCGGGCGATCGTGAAGGACGAGGCGTCGGCGATCGAGGCGCGGTTCCGGGCCTGGATCGCCGATCCCCTGGTCGACGTGGTCATCTCGACCGGAGGGACCGGCGTCACCGGCCGCGACGTGACGCCCGAGGCGTTCGCCCGGGTGATCGAGAAGGACATTCCCGGCTTCGGCGAACTGTTCCGCTTCCTCAGCTATCAGAAGATCGGCACCTCGACGATCCAGAGCCGGGCCATGGCCGGCGTCGCGGGCGGCACCTATCTCTTTGCCCTGCCGGGCAGTTCGGGCGCGGTGAGGGACGCCTGGGACGGCATCCTCGCCACCCAGCTCGACAACCGGCACCGGCCCTGCAACTTCGTCGAACTGATGCCGCGCCTTCAGGAGCACCTGAAGGCCGGGGCGTGATCGCGCCGCTCGCGGCGGCGAACCTCGCCGCCGCCCTGGCGCTTCCCGGGGTCGGCCCGGACGACCTCCGGCCGTTGCGGTCCAAGGGCATGGCCCACGCCCACTGGCGTTTGGGGGATCGGGGGCCGGTGGTCCGGGTTCCACGGTGGAGCCAGACGGATCTCGCCCCCCTCGCGCATCTCGAGACCGAGGCCGCCGCCTTCCGCCGGGCGGCGCCGTCCGGCCACGTGCCACGCCTTCTGGACGTCGTCGCGCCGTCGGCGCGCCTGCCGATGGGCGCCCTTCTCGTCGACGCCGTCGACGGCCGCCCCCCGCGCCTGCCCGCCGACCTTTCGGCCGTCGCGGCGGCGCTGGCGGCGATCCACGCCCTGCCCCTGCCCGCCGCCGCCGACCGGCCGCCGCTGGCGTCGCCCGCCGATCCGGTCCGGGCCACGGTGGACCTCGTCGGCCGGCAGGCGGTCTGGTTCGACCGGATCCCGCTTCCGTCGGCCGTTCGCGCCCGACTGTCCGACGATCTGGCGTGGGCGGCGCGGCTGCCGGGCGCCGGGCCGCCGACGGCGCTGGTCGGCGTCGACGTCCATCCGGGGAACTTCCTGGTCGACCGGGCCGGAAAGGCGTGGTTCGTCGATCCCGAGCGGATGCAGTACGGCCTCCCGGCCCTCGACCTCGCCCACGCCACGGCCGAGACCTCGACCCGCTTCGACCCGGACGTCGACGCCATTCTCGGCGAGGCGGACGTCGCCGGCTTCGTCGCGGCATGGGCGACAGCCGTGCCCGCGGACCTGTCGCGCGACGCGGCGGCCCTCCTCCCCGCGGCCCGGCGCCTCGTGCGGCTGCGAACACTCGCCTGGATGGCCCGCTGGAAGGCGGAAACAGGGTCGGCGCAGGGCGGGGCCGTCGACCCCGCGGTCCGCGCGCACGTGGACGGCGTGATCGCGGCGCTCTTGGGCTGAGGCGGCGGTCAGCCGCCCTTGACCACGTCCGTCGCCATGGGGAAGTGAAAGCTGCCGCCCTCGAACGGCGGGAAGGCGCGATAGTCCGACCGCATCTCGTGCCGGACGGGCGACTGCAGGGCTGCGGTCAGCGCCGCCGGGCTGTCGAAGACGACGCGGTTGCGCTGCATCGCGTCGGCCCGGGCCCAGGGCATGGCGTCGATCCAGTCGATCCGGCTCAGGATCTCGATCGCCCGGATCCCGGGAAAGCGCCGCATGATCGGCGGATGATGGGCGACGTAGTGGCGCAGCCACGCCGCGGTGTCGGCGGCCGGCCCTGGATAATGGACGAGATAGCTGCACGGAAGGCCGCCGGCCGGGGTGCGGAAGACAGGATCGGGAACGTCGTAGCCGCGACGCGCCATCGCCTGATGGACGGTCGACGCCCCCGCGAGGCTTGAGACGGCATCCGGCCGCGCCAGCGCCAGGAGATGGCCCTCGGGACCGAGTGCGGCCTCGAGGTCGGTCAGCTCGCCGAAGTCGATCTGGATGGCGAGCTGTGGCGACGGCCCGTCGTCCACGTAATGGTCCTTGGCGGTCTCGGGCGTGTAGATCGTGGCCCGCGCGGCGCCGGGCGTGGCGGCGACGAGGGCGCGGACCGCGGCCCGGTCCGCATCCGAGATGCGGACACGTGGGTTGGCGTCGTCGCGGAAGATGGCGAACCAGCAAAAGCGCATGACGGCCTCGGCGGACGGGGCGGATCCGAAGGGATCAGGCGCCCGTCCTCGCGGGACCGTCAAGCCTCGGGTCGGAGGCGGCGGAGCACAGTCGTGGACCGACGATCGATGTTCTTTTTTTGTTCTCGTCGGGGTGCTATCCTCGCGGCCATGGTCGACCTCCTCCCCGATATCCCGCGAAAGGGCCGCGGCGCCGTCTCCAACCGGTCGGGGCGGTTCGAGACCGTGGCGCGGGTCCGCACCGACGACGGCTGGATCGCGGAGCCCGACGGGGACCCGCCGGCCGTCGCGACGACGCTCACGGTGGACGCGTCGCGGACGATCGTGACCCGGAACGAGAGCCCGGATGTCCCCTTCGACCGTTCGATCAACCCCTACAAGGGATGCGAGCACGGCTGCGTCTACTGCTTCGCGCGGCCGACGCACGCCTATCTCGGCCTCTCGCCCGGCCTCGACTTCGAGACGCGGCTCTTCTGGAAGCCCGACGCGCCGACGCTGCTCGACCGCGAACTGCGCCGGGCCGGCTACGCGCCGCGGACCCTCGCGCTGGGCGCCAACACCGACGCTTACCAGCCCGTGGAACGGGACCTTCGCCTGACCCGGCGCATCATCGAGGTGCTGTCCGCGTTCCGCCATCCGTTCGGCATCATCACGAAATCGGCCCTCGTGCTGCGCGACCTCGACCTGATCGCGCCGATGGCGGCCGAGGGGCTGGCCGGCGTCTCCGTCTCGGTCACCACGCTCGACCGCGACCTCGCCCGCCGGATGGAGCCGCGGGCCAGCACGCCGGCGAAACGCCTTGAGGCGATCCGGCGGCTGGCCGACGCGGGCGTTCCGGTGGCGATCCTCGCCTCGCCCATGATCCCCGCGCTCAACGACCACGAGCTCGAGGCGATCCTCGCCGCAGGGGCGGAGGCGGGCGCCACGGCGGCGAACACGATCCTCCTGCGCCTCCCGCTGGAGCTGGCGGGGCTGTTCGAGGAGTGGCTCAGGACCCACGTGCCCGACCGCGCGGACCGCGTGCTCTCCCTGATCCGGCAGAGCCGCGGCGGATCGCTCTACCGCAGTGCCTTCGGCGAGCGCATGGCGGGCACCGGCCCCCACGCCGACCTGCTGCGCGCCCGTTTCCGGGCGGCCGTCCGCCGGTACGGCCTCGGCGGGCGACGGTGGGACCTTCGGACCGATCTCTTCCGTGTCCCCCCGGCACCGGGCGACCAGATGTCCTTCCTGTGAGCGGGCCGCCTTGTGATAGGGCCGCCTTGACCGTCGGCGCCGCGCGCCCGCAGTCTCGGGCCATGGCGCCGCGACGTTCCCGCCCCGACCTGATGCTGGAACGCGGCCTCGACGGCCGCGTGTGCGGCATCGACGAGGTTGGCCGGGGCCCGCTCGCGGGTCCGGTCCTGGCCGCCGCGGTCGTGCTGCCGGATCCCGGGCACCCCTGGGGCGGCCTGCCCGAGGAGGTCGCTGCGCGGATCGACGACAGCAAGACGCTCGGCCGCGCGCTGCGGGAGGAGCTGGCCGCCGCCATCCATGCGCACGCCGACGTCGGCGTGGGGCGGGCCGAGGTGGCCGAGATCGACCGGCTGAACATCCTTCAGGCCAGCCTCGTCGCCATGCGGCGGGCGGTCGACCGGCTGCGCGTCGCGCCGGACGGCGCGCTGGTCGACGGCAACCGGGCGCCCGACCTCGCCTGCCCGGTCCTGACCGTGGTGAAGGGCGACACCCGCTCGCTCTCCATCGCAGCCGCCTCCATCGTCGCGAAGGTGGCGCGGGACGCGGTGATGGTGGACCTCGCCGCGCGGCACCCGGTCTACGGGTGGGACCGCAACGCCGGCTATCCGACGCCGCACCATCGCGCGGCCCTGCGCGCGTTCGGACCGTGCGAGCATCACCGACGTTCTTTCGCACCGGTCGAAGAAGTCACCGCAAAGCACTGACTCGGAAGACTCTTCCTCCAACTTTGCGCTTGACGCGCCCGAGTCGCGCACGGCAGTCTCCGGCGCATGAAGCCCGAGTCGCCCCTTGCCCGCCCCAATCAGATCCTCGTCGGCGACTGCATCGACCTGATGCGCCGGATGCCGGCGCGCTCGGTCGATCTCGTCTTCGCGGATCCGCCCTACAACCTCCAGCTCTCCGGCGACCTCACCCGCCCGAACCAGAGCCGGGTGGACGGCGTCGACGAGGAGTGGGACCGCTTCGACGACTTCGAGACCTACGACCGCTTCACCCGCGAATGGCTCTCCGCCTGCCGCCACGTCCTGAAGGACGACGGCGGGCTGTGGGTGATCGGCAGCTACCACAACATCTTCCGCGTCGGCGCCATCCTCCAGGACCTCGGGTTCTGGATCCTGAACGACGTGGTCTGGCGCAAGTCGAACCCGATGCCGAACTTCCGCGGCCGGCGGTTCACGAACGCGCACGAGACCATGATCTGGGCGGCCACCGGAAAGGGCGCGCGCTACTGCTTCAACTACGAGGCCATGAAGCGGCTCAACGACGACCTGCAGATGCGCAGCGACTGGACGCTGCCGATCTGCACCGGCGAGGAGCGGCTGCGCGACGACGACGGGCGCAAGGCGCACCCGACGCAGAAGCCGGAAGCCTTGCTCTACCGGGTCATCAGCGCCTCGACCGAACCGGGGGACGTGGTGCTCGACCCCTTCTTCGGCACGGGCACGACGGGCGCCGTCGCCAAGCGCCTCGGCCGGAACTGGATCGGCGTCGAGCGCGAACACGGCTACGCGCGGGTCGCCCAGGCGCGGATCGAGGCGGTGGTCGCCAACGCGGACGAGAGCGTGCTGCGGCCCGAACAGAAGCGGCAGGAGCCCCGCGTCCCCTTCGGCCTCGTGCTCGAGCGGGGGCTCCTCGAGCCCGGCTCGCAGCTCTACGACCCCCGCGGAACCGCCCGCGCCCGCGTGCGGGCCGACGGAACGCTCGTGGCGTCGGGCCAGTTCGGCGACCACAAGGGTTCGATCCACCAGGTCGGCGCGGCGGTCCAGGGGCTTCCGGCGTGCAACGGCTGGACCTACTGGCACTTCGAGAAGGCCGGGAGCCTGATGCCGATCGACGTGTTGCGGGCCCAGCTGCGCGCCGAGATCCACTGAGCCCCGGCGTCAGGCGGCGAAGGCCAGGAGCGTCGCCGTGGCCGCCACCACCCACAGGACGCCCAAAGTCCGCCGGTAGAGCGCCAGCGCCCGGTCGACGTCGTCGGGCCCCAGGCGCGACCGTCCTCGTCCCATCCACGCGTCCTCGACCCGGACGTCGCCGTAGGTCCGCGGACCGCCGAGGCGGAAGCCGAGCGCGCCGGCCATCGCCGCCTCGGGCCAGCCGGCGTTCGGCGAGCGGTGCCGGGGCGCGTCGCGCCACATCGACCGCAGCGCCAGACGCGGCCGGGCACCGGGCATGAGAACCGACGCGGCGGCGATGAGGAGCCCGGCCGAACGGCTTCCGGGCAGGTTCACGAAATCGTCGAGACGCGCCGCCGCCCATCCGAAGGCCTCGTGGCGCGGCGTCCGGTGGCCGATCATGCTGTCGGCCGTGTTGATCGCCTTGTAGGCGACGATGCCCGGCAGCCCGAAGAGGGCCAGCCAGACCGCTGGCGCGACGACCCCGTCGGCGAAGTTCTCCGCCAGGCTCTCCACCGCGGCGCGGCCGACCGCCGCACCGTCGAGCGTCGCCGGGTTGCGGCCGACGATATGCCGCACGGCCTCGCGTCCCGCGTCGAGCCCGCCGGCGCGCAGGGCCGCCGGCACGGCGGCGACGAAGGCATGGAGGCTGCGCGAGGCCAGCAGCGTCGAGGCGAGGACGGCCTCGACGATCCAGCCGCCCGGAAGACCCCGCAGCCAAAGCGTCAGCGCCACCGTCGGCACCGTCGCCACCGCCAGCACCACGACGAGCGCGACGACCCCGGCGGCGCGACGCGCGGCGAAGGACCAGGCCGGACGGTTGAGCGCGCGGTCGAGGGCGGCGATAAGGGCACCGATCCACACCACCGGGTGGCGGACGAGCGCATAGAGGCGACCGGGATAGCCGACCACCCCCTCGAAGACGAGCGCGAAGAGGAGGACGAGGAGGCTGTCGGACGGAGAGGGCATGATTGCTGACGGGCACACGATACGACATGGCGGCGACCCCGCCGCGCTGGCGCGGGCGTTTCCCGACGCGCCGAGACCGTGGCTCGATCTCAGCACGGGAATCAATCCCCTGCCCTGGCCCGTCGGTCCGGTCCCGCCGGAATCCTGGGCACGGCTGCCCCTGCCCGACGAGCTGGCGACGCTGCGGGACGTCGCGGCCGCCGCCTACGGCGCGCCGGGCGGGGCGCTCGTGGCCCCGGCGCCGGGGACGCAGATCCTGATCGGGCTGTTGCCGCGTCTGCGGCCGCCCGGACGGGTCGCCGTGGTCGGACGCACCTACGGCGAGCACGCGCCCGCATGGCGGGCGGCGGGCCATCGGGTCGCGACCGTCCGGTCCTTGGACAGGACGGACGGGGCGGAGGTGGTCGTCGTCGTGAACCCGAACAATCCCGACGGCCGCACCGTCGAACCGGCCGTCCTCCTCGCGCTGGCGGCGGACCTGGCGGAGCGCGGCGGCCTCCTCGTCGTCGACGAGGCGTTCGCCGACGTGCGGCCGGATGTCTCGGTCGCGTCCGCGGCGGGTCGGCCGGGGCTGGTGGTGCTGCGATCGTTCGGGAAGTTCTTCGGGCTCGCCGGGCTGCGGCTGGGGTTCGCGCTGTCCGACGCCACGACCACCGGCGCGATCCTCACCGCCCTCGGCCCCTGGGCCGTGTCCGGCCCCGCCCTGCATCTGGGGTCGGCCGCCCTGGCCGACGCGGACTGGACGGACGCGACGCGGGTGCAGCTCGGCGCGGACGCGGCGCGCCTCGACGGGATCCTGCGCCGAGCGGGCGCCGCGGTCCTGGGTGGAACGGATCTCTTCCGCCTCGTGCGGGTCGTGGACGGCGCGTCGTGGATCCGGCGGCTGGGGACGGCGGGAATCCATGTCCGCGCCTTCGACGAGGCGCCCGACGAGCTCCGGTTCGGGCTTCCCGGCCGCGCCGAGGACTGGCAGCGGCTCGCCGCGGCGCTCGGCACGTCGGCCGAATGAGGGCAGGTCTTCCGTGCCCGCCATCGAATGCCTATATTCGGATTGTCCGGTCGCACCGGACTATGGGGATAAACGCTTCGTGGAATAGGCGTTGTGGACCCGGGGGCGGTACCCGGCGCCTCCACCAATCATCCGGTCCGGTTGTCCGGTCCGGCGATGGGGGCGAAACAGGATCGACACGCGCAGTAAAGGCGGAGTTTTCTCCCGGCATGGTACCGCCGTCATCGGGCCGATCCCATAGGTGCCAACGACAACACGGCGCCTGCTCTTCGGATGGCCGCCTAACCCTCAACGGGGTAGGGCGTCCTGATGGATAGCGCGGTTCGGGGGGCACCGGGCAACAGAAGCCCCCCACTGGACAAGCCCTTCGGGGCCGGGAACGGGACACGGTAGATCGGATGACGGCCGAGGGCCTCCAGTACGACCGCATGATCGACGCCGCCTTCCGCGGCGTCGTTCGTCAGGCCGTGACCCAGGTGTCGCGCGACGGGCTTCCGGGCGAGCACCACTTCTATCTCACGTTCCGGACGGGCTTTCCGGGCATCGAACTGCCGCCCTACCTGAAGGCCCAGTATCCGAACGAGATGACGATCGTCCTTCAGTTCCAGTTCTACGGGCTGGAGGTGGACGACGAGAAGTTCGCGGTGACGCTGAGCTTCTCCGGCGTGCGCGAGCGGATCGTCATCCCGTTCGACGCGATCAGCACGTTCGCCGATCCCTCGGTCAATTTCGCGCTCCAGTTCCAGCCGGTCGAAGCCGCCGCGGAGGCCGCGGAGCCGGTTCCCGAACCGGCCGCCACAGCGGTCGCCGAGCCGCCAGCCGAGGACGACGACGCCCCGCGCCGCGGGCAGGTCGTCGCACTCGACGCCTTCCGGAAGAAGTGACGGGTCAGGTCGCCCGCCGACGGCTCCGGAACTGCCGGACGAAGCGGGCGGGCGATGGCAGGGCCGCGATGATGCGGCTCCCGGGGACCGACCGCGCGCGGCCCAGAACCGATCCGACCTTCAGCACGTCGGCGATCCGACGGTCGAGGAACCCCCACGTCTGCGCGTGTTCCTCCGAGGTGTCGTTCAGCCAGTAGAGCGTCGTCGACCCCAGCACGCCGATCAGCAGCGCCCGCTTCGAGTACCAGTTCAGGTCGGTCGCCGTGTCGCCCGCGGCGGCCCAGATGCGGTCCGCGGTCCGCGCAACGGAGCGGGCCGCGGCGGGGGCGTTCACCGGCACCGCGAGAAAGGCCGCGGCCCTGCGGACCGCCTCCTTGTGGGCGGCCAGTACCTCGAGCCGCACCCGGACGAGGCGGGTGATACGCTCCCGCACCTTGAGCGCCGGGAGCCCGTCCGCATCGATCGCCGCGAGCATCGCGCGGTCGGCCCAGTCCCCGAAATGCGCCACCAGTTCCGCCGGCCCCTCGGGAAAGGCGAACGCGACGTCGGCGACCGTCAGGCCCTCGTCCCGGGCCCCGGCGTCCAGGGCGCGGCGGGTCCACCCGTCGAAGGGCACGTGCGGGAGTGCTGCCACCAGCAGGCGGTCGCGACGGTCGCGGATCTCGGCGTCCAGGTCCTCGGGACCGGGAAATGTCTCGTCCGTCATCATGGTCCTCGGATCTGCGGGACTGCGGTCAACGCTGCTGCGGCGGCCCTGCGAGGAAGCGAAGTTCCTCAATGAAGGACAGGCGCCGCAGATCGTCCATGCGATCGAGATAGAGCACGCCATCCAGATGGTCCACCTCGTGCTGGATGACGCGCGCATGTGTCCCGCTCGCCTCGCGCTCCACGGGCGCGCCGTCGAGGTCGACGCCGCGGTAGCGGATCCGCGCCCAGCGCCCGACCTCGCCGCGGATGCCGGGGATTGAGAGGCAGCCCTCCCACCCCGGGACCCGCACCTCGCCAAGCGGCTCGACGACCGGGTTGATCAGCACCCGGTCGCCCTCGGGCTCGTCGCCCGCGGCCCACGTGGCCCTCTCGGCCGGGACGCGGAAGACGATGATCCGCAGCGGCACATGGACCTGCGGGCCGGCGAGGCCGATCCCCGGGGCGTCGTGCATCGTCTCGATCATGTCGGCGGCGAGCCGCCGGATTTCGGGATCGGTCGGATCCGCGACCGGGTCCGCGGTCTGGCGGAGGACCGGATGGCCCATGCGGGCGATCTTGAGCAGGGTCATGGCCACGACATAGTGTCCGATGGGCGGAACCGGCGCCATAGCCGGAGGTGGGCCTTCACACCGGGGGTCGGCTGTGTTAGACAGCGCAACTCGCTTGGGGAGAGATCCCCCGGCGCATCCGCCATTGACGGCGTCGAAACGCCCGACGGGAGAATGGACCAACGTGCAAGTCCTCGTTCGTGACAACAACGTCGATCAGGCCCTGCGCGCGCTGAAGAAGAAGATGCAGCGCGAAGGGATCTTCCGGGAGATGAAGCTCCGCCGGAACTACGAGAAGCCCTCCGAGAAGCGCGCCCGCGAGAAGGCGGAGGCCGTCCGTCGCCTCCGCAAGCTGCTGCGCAAGCGGATGGAGCGCGAGGGCTACTGAGCCCTGCGGATCGGCCGACCGACGCCGATCCCCACGCCAGTCGAGGACCGGACGGCCGTCCTCCGCGCGATGCGTGGTGGCGGCCTTTCGGCGTTTCGCACGCCCGACGGATTGCTGATTGGACGGGTCAGGGACCCAGCAGCAGCCGCGGCAGGAAGAGGCTGACCTCGGGCACGAGCGTCAGGATCGCCAGCACGACGAGAAGCACGCCCATCATGGGCCACAGCTCGCGGATCACGCCCGAGACCGGGATGCGCGCGACCAGCGCCGTCACGAACAGAAGCCCGCCGACGGGCGGCGTGATCATCCCCATCGTCAGGTTCACGATCACCACGATCGCGAAATGGACCGGGTCGATCCCCAGTGCGGCCGCCATGGGGGCGAGGATGGGCACGAGGATCATCACGCCGGGCAGCGGCTCGATGAAGATGCCGAACAGCAGCAGCAGCACGTTGACCGCGATCAGGAAAGTCAGCGGGTCGAGGCCGAGGCCGATGATCCAGCGCGCCAGCGACTGCGGCACCTGCGCGATCGTCAGCACCCAGGCGAAGCAGGCCGACGCCGCCACGATCAGCATCACCGATGCCGTCAGCAGCGCGGTGCGCAGCAGGATGCCCGGCAGCATCGCCACCGTGAGGGTGCGGTGGAGGCCCATGCCGATCACGAGCGCGTAGGCGACCGCGACGATCGAGGCCTCGGTCGGCGTGAAGGCACCGGAATGGATGCCGCCCACGATCAGCACCGGCAGGAACAGGGCCGGCAGCGCCGTCCAGGTGTTGCGCAGCGCCTCGCGCCAGGTCGGGAACGCCCCCTCGCCGCGGTAGTCGCGGCGGACGCTGACCCAGTGGTTGTAGAGCATGAGCGAAAGCGCGATCAGCAGGCCGGGCAGGATGCCGGCGACGAACAGCGCGATCACCGACACGCGCTGATCCTGCAGCGCGTAGATGATCATGATGATCGACGGCGGGATGATCGGCCCGACGATGGCCGTCGCGGCGGTGAGCGCCGCGGAGTATTCCGCCGAATAGCCGCGCTTGCGCATCTCGCGGATGAGGATGGATCCGGGGCCGGCGGCATCGGCGATGGCCGATCCGCTGATGCCGGAAAAGAAGGTCAACGTGACGATGTTCGTGTGGCCGAGCCCGCCGCGCAGATGGCCCACGAACTGCGCCGCGAAGCGGACCAGCACCTGCGCCAGCGCACCGCCGGTCATCAGTTCCGCGGCCAGCAGGAAGAACGGCACCGCCAGCAGCGGAAAGCTGTCGATGCCAGCGAAGATGCGCTGGCTGATCGCCACCAGCGGAAGCCCCTGCGCCGTCACCGCCGCGATCGACGACAGGCCCATGGCGATGGCGACCGGCACGCCCAGCGCCATCAGAAGGCAGAGGGCGCCGAAGAGGATGGCGGTGATCACAGCCCGGCCCCCGCGGAGGGGTCGAAGCCCTCCGTCCCGTCGAACCGGCGTTCGCCCACGAAGCGACGGGCGACGGCGAGCATGTGCAGGATCAGCAGCGCCGCCCCGATCGGCATGGCGGTGTAGACGAGCCCGAACGGCAGCAGCAGGACGGGCGTCGTCTGCACCCAGGTCCGGTCGACGTGATTGGCGCCGATCCACATCATGAGAAGGCCGAAGGTGCCGACGAGAAGGAGGATCAGGACCCTCAGCGCCCGAGCGAAGCGTGCGGGCAGCATGTCCTGGAGATTGTCGACGGCGAGGTGCCCGCCATAGCGGTAGACGAGGCCCATGCCGAGGAAGGTCAGCCAGATCATCATGTAGCGCGCCGCCTCCTCGGCCCAGACGATCGAGACGTCGGTGAGGAAGCGGAGCATGACGTTGGCGAACACGATCACGCTCATCGCAGCCAGCAGCGCGATCAGGATCGCCTGATTGACGCGCACCAGGACGCGGTCGAGACGGTCGATCATCGGACGGGCCGGAAGGCCCGGCCGCCGGGCCGGCGGCCGGGCGCGCCGATCACTTGGCGTCGCGGATGCGGTCGATCGCCGCCTGCCCGAAGCGCCGCGCGTATTCGGCGTAGGCCGGGGCGAGCGCCTGCTGGAACTGCGCGGTGTCGATCCCTTCGACGACCGACATGCCGGCCGCCTTCAGCTCGGCCACGCCGCGCCGCTCCACGTCGTCGACGAAGTCGCGCATCGCCTTGCTGCCCGCGGCGGCGGCCTGCCGGAAGGCGGCCTTGTCGGCATCGTTCAGCCGGTTGAAGACGGTCGGCGAGACGAGGAGGAGCGCCGGCGAGAAGACGTGCCGGGTGAGCGTGATGTGCTTCTGCACCTCGTGCAGCCGGGCCGAGGTGATGACCGAAATGGGGTTCTCCTGCCCGTCGATCGTGCCCTGACGCAGGCCGGTGACGACCTCCGGCCAGGCCATCGGCGTCGGGTTGGCGCCCAGCGTGCGGAAGGCGGTCATGTGGACCTGGTTCTCCATGGTCCGCAGCTTGAGGCCCCGCATGTCGCCCGGTGCGGCGACCGCGCGGGCGTTGTTGGTGAGGTGGCGGAAGCCCTGCTCGCCCCACGCCAGCGCCACGAGGTTGCGCGCCGGGAACTTCGACAGGATCTCCTGGCCGATCGGACCGTCGAGCACGGTCCGGGCGTGCGTCGTGTCACGGAACAGGAACGGAATGTCGGTGATGCCGACCTCGGGCACGAAGTTCGCGACCGGGCCGGTCGAGGTGATGACCATGTCGAGGGTGCCGAGCTGCACGCTCTCGACCATCTCCCGCTCGCCGCCCAGCGCGCTGGACGGGAACTGCTCCACCTTGAACCGGCCGCCCGTGAGCCTCGCCAGCTCGTCCTCGAACGCCTTGGCGCCCGCGCCGTAATGCGAATTGGGGGCGAGCGCATAGCCCACCTTCACCGTCGTCTGCGCGAAGGCCGTCGTCCCCGCCGCCAGAATGCCCGCCGCCACGAACGCGGCGGCCGCCGTACGCATGATGCCCATCGCGACCCTCCCACCGACCTTGTTTCGTTGTAGGGCTCTGTAGCGACCGGTCACGCGGGGTGTCAAGGCGTCCATTCCCGCGACCGCGCCATGGACATCGCGCC